>JABDJZ010000245.1 GCA_013003255.1 Rhodothermales bacterium | reverse complement strand
AGATTGACCTGGCGTTGGGCGGAGGGCGAGAACTGGCGTCCGATGCCCCCGGCGGACGCTACCTGATTTCCTCGCGGTCTGTGTCCCTGGCCGTGTCCCGGCAGTTTCCGTTTGGGTTTGAAGCGCGGATTGGCGTGGGGCTGATTTCCGCCGGTGCCATCAGCCGCAGGAGCGTGAGCGTTGGTCTGACCCGCTCACTGAGCCCAGGCAAGCCGTCGAGCCAGAAACGCTAGAGCGTGCGCAAGCGCTCCATCAACGCGGCACGGTACGAAGCGCCGATGGGGATCACCTCCCTGCCAATTACCAGCGAGCCATCCTCAACGTCCTCAATGGCGTCAATCCGCACCAGAAAAGAGCGATGGACCCGTGCGAAGGTGGCTGGGAGCTTCTCCGTCATCGCTTTCATGGTGCCGTGGACCAGCAGCTTGCGGTCGTTCTCATGAAACATCATGTAGTCGCGCTGTGCCTCGACGTGAGTCAGCTTTGAGAGGTCCAGCTTGACCAGACGTCCCTCGCTCTTGACAAAGAGGTGTTCCGGCTCCGAGGCGACCTCAGATGCTTCCACTCGGTCCACACGCTGGACGGCCTTGGCAAAGCGGGCGTAAGAGACCGGCTTGAGCAGGTAGTCTGACACTTCCACGTCGAAGGCCTCTACCGCGTACTCGGCCTTGCCGGTGACCATCACGACCGATGGGCGCTGATCCAGGTGCCGAACGAGTTCGAGCCCCGTCATCATGGGCATCTCGACATCCACGAAAAGAACATCGCATTCCGACGAGCGCAACCAGTTATCAGCCTCGATGGCACTCGAGCAGGTGCCGGCCAGCGTCAGGCGGTCGTGCGCCTCGACGTAGGCGGACAGTTGCTCACGGATAACGGCATCGTCATCCACGACCAGGCATCGGAGAAGCGGTCTCTGATCAGGCATTGTTGAGACGGGCTTTCAGCCGCGTCAGCAGTTCGCGGGACTGGCGCATGATATCAATTGTCGAGGAGAGCGATTCGGGGTCGAGGACCGGGTGTTCCACACGAACGCTGCCTTCCAGGTCCAGCAAGCGCTGCTGCAGGGCCACAAGCCCCAGGGATCCCGCGGATGACTTGAGCCGATGGGCAAAACTGCCCATCGCTTCCCAGTCCTCTCGGTCTGCCAGTTGCCTAAGCGTGGTCTCGTGGTCATCAGCCTCGTTCAGGTACACGTCGATGAGTCGAATCCCCAGACTCGGGTCTCCGAGGGTCGTAGTGTCGAACCGGGATCTGTTAAACAGCTCACCCGCCTGCTGGGCGTCCGGGTCGTGGTCCCCTGCGCGTGTCGCGTCGGCGTTCAGGTTCAGGTGGTGAAGGAGTCGTTCATACAGTGCACCCGGTTCGAACGGCTTGAGCACGAAATCCTGCATCCCTGCTCGAAGTAGTCTGTCCCGTTCATCCGGCGCGGTGGAGGCCGTCAACGCAATGATCGGGAGATCTTTGGCGGCGAGTCTCAGTTCCTGCCGGATGGCTACGCAGGCATCGTGACCGTCCATCTCCGGCATCTGGATATCCATCAGGATCAGGTCATGGCCGCCAGAACGCGCCATCTCCACCGCCTGCGCGCCGTTGTGTGCTACCGCGGTCTCCGCGCCCCAGCGCTGCAGCATCGAGCACACCACGAACTGGTTGATTTCGTTGTCTTCCGCCACCAGAATGTGTTTTCCCCTGAGCCCCTCCGCGGTGGGCATGCGGGCCGGATGGTCCGCGTTGAGTTCGTCGTCATCGGAAATGGCAAAGGGCAGGCAAACGGAGAACCTCGAGCCCTGCCCCAGGTCACTTTCCACGTCTATGAGTCCGCCCTGACGATCCACCAGTTCTTTCACGATGGCGAGTCCCAGCCCCGTGCCGCCGAATCGGCGCGTGGTTTCAGAGGTGGCTTGCGTGAATGAATCGAAGATGTGCTCAATGTCATCGGCTCCGATACCGACGCCGGTGTCGATAATGTCGAATGCCACCTCGACGGCATCGTCATTCCCGCCATCACGGCGCACGCGGACCGTCACGCCGCCTTTCTCCGTGAACTTGATGGCATTCGAAATAAGATTGAGTAGGATCTGGCTCAGGCGGACCGGGTCTCCGGTGATCCGGTTTGGCAGGTCCGGGTCACGCAGCACGGCGAACTGCAGGCCTTTTTCCTGGGCGCGGAACGAGAACGTGTTCTGGAGGCCTTCCAACAGTTCGTCCAGGGAGAACGAGACTTCCTCGAACACCACCTTCCCGGCGGTGATTTTGGAGTAGTCCAGCAGGTCACTGATGAGAGCCAGCAAGTTGTCGGAGGCAAACTGAATCGTGCTGACGTAGCGGTACTGCGTACTGTCCAGGGTCGTGTCCTGGAGGAGGTGGGTCATGCCAATCACCGCGTTCAACGGTGTCCGCATCTCGTGGCTCATGTTGGCCAGGAAGCGTTCCTTGGCCTCGGCTGACTCCATGGCCCGGGCGTTCGCATCTTCCAGGTCCTTCTCGGCCTCTTTTCGCGCGGAGATGTCCCGGAGGTAGGCCGTGAACACGGGCTGCTCACCCAACTCGATGGGCTGGATGGCCAATTCGATGGGGAAT
>JABDJZ010000235.1 GCA_013003255.1 Rhodothermales bacterium | reverse complement strand
GAAAGGCCCTCGTCGAGGCTCGCACGGGAGGAACGGTCGAAGGCATCGCCTACGGGGAGGATCGCCGCATTGGGGAGGCTACCGTGAGCCTGCATCCCGCAGGACACATTCTCGGCTCGTCGGTAGTCCGCGTCGAGCACCGGGGACAGGTCTGGGTAGTAACCGGCGACTACAAGGCGGAAGCCGATCCCACCTGCGCCGCGTTCGAGCCCGTCCGCTGCCACACACTGATCACCGAATGCACCTTCGGGCTTCCGATATACCGGTGGCCGGACTCCGCCTCCGTCTTCGACGAAATCAACGCCTGGTGGCGCGAAGCAGCGGCTGAAGGCAAGACGGCCGTTCTGTTTTCCTACGCCCTTGGAAAGGCGCAGCGACTGATTGCCGGGGTCGAGGCCTCGATCGGACCGATTCGCACCCACGGGGCCGTGGAGGCCATGAACCAGCGGTATCGGGAGGCCGGAATTCCCCTTCCTGACACGACGGCCGTGACCGGGGGCGAACGCGTCCAGCCGGGTTCACTGGTCATTGCACCTCCCTCGGCAGGTCGGTCCACCTGGATGCGTCGGCTGGGGGACACCACGACGGCCTTCGCCTCGGGCTGGATGCTGGTCCGCGGCCGACGAAGACAGCGGAGTGTGGACCGGGGTTTTGTGCTGAGCGACCACGTGGACTGGCCCCAGTTGATGGAGGCGGTTTCTGCATCCGGCGCGGAACGCGTCCTCCCTACGCACGGCAACACCGAGGTGGTATCGAGGTGGCTTCGCGAACAGGGGTATGACGCCCGGCCGCTGCCCACGCGGTTCGGTGATGCGGAGGAAGACGGCGACGCATGAAGTCCTTTGCCTAACTCTATGCCCGGCTGGATGCCACCACGAGCACCAACGCAAAGGTGCGGGCGCTCAAGGAGTACTTCGCCTCGGCCCCACCCGAAGACGCGGCCTGGGCCGTCTACTTCCTCTGCGGTAAGCGCCCCAAGCGCCTCATTAGAAACGCGGACCTGCGCGCCTGGGCGGTCGAGGCAGCCGGAATCCCGGAATGGCTGTTTTCTGCGTCCTACTCCTCCGTCGGGGATCTGGCCGAGACCGTCGCGCTCCTCCTCCCGGAACCGGGCACTGGAGTTACGCCCAGCCTCTCGGAGCTCATGGAGGACCACCTGCTGCCCCTTCGCCGCATGGATCCGATGGGGCAACGTCTGGCGCTGTTGGCGCTCTGGGACAGTCTCGAGGCCTCGGAGCGGTTCGTGTTCAACAAGCTGATCACCGGCGGCTTCCGGGTCGGCGTCTCCAAGCGCCTCATGGTCCGTGGGCTGTCCCTGGCGTCGGGCGTGCCGGCGGACGCCCTGCTCCACCGCCTGATGGGACACTGGGATCCCACGCCGGAGTTCTTCGCGCGCCTGATCGATCCGGATACCGATGACACCGAGGCCAGTCGGCCCTATCCGTTCTGTCTGGCCCACCCGCTGGAGAAGGAGCCGAGCACGCTTTCGCCAAGGTCAGACTGGCTGGCGGAATGGAAGTGGGACGGGATCCGGGCCCAGGTGATAGTGAGGGCCGGCCAGGTGTTCATCTGGTCCCGGGGCGGCGAACTGGTCACCGATGCTTACCCCGAAGTGGCTGAGGCCGCGTTCAGGCTCCCTGCCGGGACCGTTCTGGACGGTGAACTGCTGGCCTGGCGAGATGGGGTCCTTCCCTTTGATCAGATGCAACGCCGGATCGGACGGAAGAAGGTCGGTGCCAAACTCAGGAAAGAGGTCCCTGTGGTTCTGATGGCGTATGACTTGCTGGAGTCGGAGGGGCAGGACATTCGCCATCGCCCGCTTTCAGAACGGCGTGAGAAGCTTGAGCGACTGATTGCGGCGGAGCCTCTGGGCGGTACGCTGATGGCCTCCGAAATCGTACTCGGCGCCACGTGGGAGGAACTGCTACAGGCCCGCACCGAGTCCGAGACGCGCGGCGTCGAGGGCATCATGCTCAAGCGGCAAGACGGCCCCTACGCCGCGGGACGCCCAACCGGCCTGTGGTGGAAATGGAAGATTGCGCCGCGATCCGTCGATGCCGTGCTCATCTACGCCCAGCCCGGACATGGAAAGCGGTCCGGGCTGTATTCGGACTACACTTTCGCGGTGTGGGATGACGATGTCCTCGTGCCGTTTGCCAAGGCCTACTCCGGGCTTTCAGATCAGGAGTTGCGGGCCGTCGACCGGTTTGTCCGGCGAAATACCCTGGAGCGATTCGGGCCCGTGCGAAGCGTCAAGCCGGAACTGGTTTTCGAAATTGCGTTCGAGGGGATCTGGCAGTCCAAACGGCACAAGTCCGGCATCGCGGTTCGATTTCCGCGTATGGCCCGCTGGCGGACGGACAAGAAGCCCGAGGACGCCGATCGACTCGAGACCCTCCAACGAATGCTGCTGAACGCCCCCGATGCCTGAACCAATCGCCGTCCGCCCGCTCGGGTTCTATGTCCGCATGATGCTGGTGGCCTACCTGGTCTGGGCAGTGTACTTCCTGAGCATGGGCCACCTGGCCGCGACGCTTCCCACAAACGACCTGCGTACTGCGTGGGACCTGGCCATTCCTTTTTGGCCCTGGATGGTGTGGATCTATGATTTCTGCTACCTGATCCCGCTCTTCGCCGTGTTCGTCGTGAAGGACGGACACCGCCTCAACCGGCTCCTGGTAGCGGTCTATACCGCGACCCTGACGGCCACGATTGTCTACTTCCTGGTTCCGGTATCCTACCCCGACCCGGCCTTCGGCGATGACCTCTCCTCCCGGTTTCTGGCTTGGCAGTTCGCGATTGACTTCCAGCCGGGGGCCAACAAGATGCCCAGCCTGCATGTAGCCAACTCGTTCATGGTCTGGCTTGCCGTACGGTCACGCGGGCGGGGTTATTCAGCCGCGTTCTTGCTGGGAGCCATTGTCATTGCGCTCTCGACGCTCCTGACCAAGAAGCATCTGGTAGCCGACGTCGCTCTCGGCGTGGTCTGGGCCCACGGCGCGTGGTATCTGGCAGGACACCTCTACCACGGGCTGTTTGACCAGAGCCTGCCGGCCCGGGAAGCGCTGCTGGACGGCCTGCGGTTGCGACGGGGGTAGCGGCGCGCGGGCCTGGCGGCGCGGCGGCGTGTCGGCCCAGGCGGCGGAGCTTAGCTGCGCACCGGCCTAGCGCCGCACCGGCCTGAATTTCTGGACCCGCTTGTAGTCATCCACTTCGGTGGTGTACACGTTGCCCTGCGCGTCCATGGCGATGTTGTGGATCCAGCCGAACTGCCCTGCCTGCCGGCCGCCCCGGCCGAAGGAGCCCACAACTTCCAGCCCATCGCGCCTGAGAACCCAGACCGTCTGGTTGGTGCCGTCGGGGACGTAGAGGTAAGTCTGGTCGGCATCCCGCGACAGTTCGATGTCCCATACAGACCCCATGGACAACGTCTTGGGAGCCACGTATCCCTCCTCCAGGAACTCGCCCAGCTTGGAGAACACCTGGACCCGGTTGTTCACGCGATCCGCCACGTAGACCTTGCCGTCATTTGAGATTCGGACGGCATGCACGGGGCTGCGGAAGGACTCCTGATCGTCACCCGGCATGAACTCCGGCAGGTCGTCGTCATGCGGCTCATCGCCGTAGGCACCCCAGTGACGCTTGTAGGCGCCCGTCTCGGCATCGAACACCACGATGCGCCGATTGCCATAGCCGTCGGCGATGTACACCTCGCCATCGGAAACCGCGACGTCAGCCGGTTGGCCTAAGAGGGACTGATGCATCGACCCACCCGTTTCGCCCCATTCGCCAATCTGGAGGAGCTTCTCGCCATCCATGGTGAACTTCATCACCACCTGGTCTCCCCCGCCGTTACTGCCAATCCAGATGTGGCCCGCATCGTCCACGAAGAGCCCGTGCTCCGACCTCGGCCAGCGCATCCCGGAGTCCGGGCCGCCCCAGGCGCGGAGCACGTCGCCTTCGGGAGAAAACTGAATGACCGAAGGCGCAGGCCTACAGCACGCTGAAATCGGAGGATTCTGCACCGCGCCGGCCTCGCGGGCCGTCAGGGTCAGCGGGCGCTGGAGCACCCAGATATTCCCATCGGCATCGACATCCACACCCGATGACTGACCCAGGATCCAGTTGTTGGGCAACGGCTTGGGCCAGGCGGCATCGACCTCAAACGCGGTCGGTGCCTGCACCACGGACGGCGCGGCAGCGTGTGCCACGTCCATCATGTTCGCGATGGTGTTCGTGAGCGTTCCCAGGTGCTCGATCTCTACATCGATCTCGTCACCGTCCTGCATGACCCGGCGGGCTCCGTCGACCCGGCCGACCGTACCGGTGAAAATCAGATCGCCCGGCTGGAGCGTCATGTACCGGCTGATGTATGCGATGAGATTGGGCACGCCGTTGGCCAGTTCGGTGGTCCGGCCGCTCTGCACCACCTCACCGTTGAGGCGGACTTCCACTCCGAGGTCTTGGTAGTCGACGCCGGTGACGATGGCCGGGCCGATGGGCGCCCACGAATCGGTGCCCTTTGAGATTAGGCGAGTCGGGTTCTCCAGTCCGGCACGTTCGCCGTACCAGGTGTTCTCGCTGAAGTCATTCCCCACGGTCACACCGAAGATGTGGTCCAGGGCATCCTCCTCCGAGATGTGTCGCCCGCCCTTGCCGATGACCAGGACCAGTTCCCCTTCGTAGTTCAGGTTGCCGGCTTCCGGGGGCAACTCCACCGCATCACCCGGACCACGCAGGCTGGTGGGCATCTTGGCAAACCAACGGGGATGCGGCACAGGACCGGTCCGGCCGGCGCCCCGCGTATTTACGGCGATCCCGATGACCTTGGGCACCTGGGCCGGATCGATGGGAGACAGCAGCTTCACTGCCGAAACCGGGAACGTGCGTCCCGTCCGGGTCCCCGGCTCCAGGACATCGTAGCCGGAGAGTTCGTAGACCGTCTCTCCCACCCACTCGCCGTAGGCCATGGTTTGGCCCGCTTCAAAGCGGACATACCGGTGAACGTCGTCCTGAGCCTGCACCGTGATGGCGACGGTGAGCAGAGAAGTGAGAAGGAGGGTGCGAAGCTTCATGGATCCTGGGGAGTCGATGGGCGAAACTACAGCGAGAGCGGGCCGGGCCGGCAGCCGCTCGATCAATATGGGAGAACGAGCGCAATGAGCTCGGCCGGATTGTCCGGCGCGGAGGCGATGGAAAGCAGGATGTACTGTTTCCCATCCCGCATGAATGACATCGGCGCCGTGTTAGTGGTAGCCGGAATGTCGATCCAGCCCACTTCCTCGCCCGTGGCCTTGTCCACGGCATGGAGAACAGGATCGCCGGAACGCCCTTCGCCATAGATCAGAAGTGAACGGGTTACCAGCACGTTGGCGTGCGAGCGCTTACCGGTCCTCGGCAGCTCGACGCCCTGCAGGGCTGGGTGATTCCGGACTGACTCGGGCGTATCGCCATTGGGAATCGCCCAGGCCAGGTCACCACGGTTCAGGTCCAGCGCGACGATGCTGCCGAACGGCGGCTTCAGAAGCGGAAGCCCTTGTGGACCACGAATGCCACCCGGACCGAGTGAGACATAGCGAGATTCGGAAGGGCCACGAATCGTCCGGTCCTCGCCCGGGATCAGGGCGATGACGGAGTGTCCACGCTCGGTAGCCACGTACAGCATCCCGGTCTCCGGGTCGACCGCGGATCCGCCCGGAATGTTGGCCCCTCCGTTGGCGCCCGGGACCACGAACGTCCCACTGGTGCCGTCCGGGTGATTGGACAGCGACGGCGGCGTGTACAATCCGCCCATGCGGTAGCGCGAGGCCAGTTCGACGGCCTGCGCCTTGATCTCCGGCGTGAAGTCAATGAGGTCATCTTCCGTGATGCCCTGAAGCTCAAAGGCCGGCGGCTTGGTTGGGAATGGCTGGGTGGGCCAGGCGTCCTCGCCCGGTGTATCGGAGGCAGGAACCGCCCGCTCCTCCATCGGCCAGACCGGCTCACCCGTTTCCCGGTTCAGGACGTAGGCGAAGCCCTGTTTGGTGGTCTGGACGACAATCGGGACCTGCTGTCCGTCCACCGTGACGTCCATCAGTTTGGGCGCATTCGGGGTGTCGTAGTTCCAGACGTCGTGATGCACCATCTGGAAGTGCCAGCGGCGCTCGCCCGTCTGGACGTCCAGTGCCAGCAGGCTGGTGCCGTACAGATTCTCCCCGAGGCGTTCGCCCCCGTAATAGTCATTGGTCGGCGTATCCGTGGGGATGTAGACCAGTCCGAGTTCGGAATCGGCTGAAAGTGGCGCCCATGCCGAGACGTTTCCGGAGTACTTCCAGGAGTCGTCCTCCCACGTGTCTTGGCCGAACTCACCTTCCTGGGGAACGACGTTGAAACGCCACTTCATCATGCCGGTCTTCACGTCATAGCCGCGGATGTGGCCGGGCACGTTCTCCTTCCGATCCGGGTAGTATCCGCGGTCGTGCGAGTTGCCCACCACGATGACCCCATTGACCACAATCGGCGGCGAGGATGAGGTGATGTCTCCCGAGTCCAGAATGCCACGATCCGCATCGACCGGATAGTCCCCCATGCCCAGGTGCAGGTCCACCACGCCGTTCATCCCGAAGTGCGGCACCGGCTGACCGGTATCCGCATCCAGTGCCACCATGTAGTAACCCGGGGTGATCAGGAAAATGGTTGGCCGTCCATCAACCTCGGCGTAAGCCACACCCTTGCCGTAGTTCTTCCGCGTCGAGGCTTCCCATCGAGGGTTCTCGCGCATCCGCCACATCCACAGCGTCTCGCCCGTATCCGGGTCGATGCATACCGCGGTCCGGCGTTCGCCGGCCACCGTGTAGAGCTTGCCGTTGACGTAGAGCGGCGTGGCTCGATAGATGTATTGAGGCGAAGGCCCGAAGTTGTTGGCGCTCCATCGCCAGGCAATCTCCAGCTCCTCAAAGTTGTCCTCATTCACCTGGTCGAGGGGCGCGTACCGGGCCTGGCCCTCATTGCCACCCCAGTGGGTCCATTCAACGTTCTGGGCTATGGCGGGGGTGCCCAACAGGGCGCCCGCGAACAGGATGGGGAGGATCCGTTTCATTGAGGTCGGGAGTGGCTGGACTCCAAATGTATTCGGCCGAAGGCCTCGTGTACAGTCCGGATGGTCGAAAGGCTGGATGCGAACGCACCCGACTGAATCCGCACGGCCGCTCCGTCGTAGATGCTCCCAAGCTGACCTCCCTCCGATGCCCGACCAGATCCGCTACGACGAAGCCGCCATCAACGAGATCTTCCGCCAGGCGGCGGAAGCCCAGAAGGAGGCGCAGAATCGCACCGGGCCCGCCAACGGCCTGACGCTCGATGAACTGCAGGAAATCGGTGCGGCGGCAGGGCTGTCCCCCGAGTTCGTGGCCCGCGCTGCTGCGAACATGGCCACCGAAATTGAGGAGCCGGAGCGCCCCACGTTTCTTGGCGTTGACATCGGGGTTCGGCGCTCGGTGGCACTTCCGGGCCCGATGTCGGATGACCAGTGGGCCCAACTGGTGAATGACCTCCGGCAGACCTTCAATGCGCGTGGCAAGATTCAGGAAGCCGGCAACCTGCGCGAATGGTACAACGGCAACCTGTTCGCCCACGTCCAGCCCGACGGCGACGGCTACCGGCTGAGCATGGGGACCACCAAGGGTAGTGCGCGTGAACTGATGACTGGTGGAATCGCCCTCACCATGGGCAGTCTCCTGATTGTCATGATGCTCGCCATATTTGGTGATAAGGGCTGGGCCGATAT
>JABDJZ010000234.1 GCA_013003255.1 Rhodothermales bacterium | reverse complement strand
TGATTGAGCTGCGAGAGGTGGGATACGTGGGGCGGGACAAGGACAAAGCAGGTCCCGGTCAGGTCCGGCGCTCCGCCGAAGGGCAGAAAGGTGACGCCGGACTCACCCGAACGCTTCACCAGCAGGTCAAAGAGCACACGGTGGGCGCGTACGCAATTCCCCAGAAGCTGACCGTGCCCGGAAGGCTCCAGGGGCACCACCTTCTGTGCCAGATACCCTGCCACTGCTGCAGCTCCTGGTCTTGAGCCCTCCAGCGTCCAGCGCCCCAGGAAGCCGCCGAAACCGGCCTCTGCCTCGCCGGCCAGATAGGGCGCATCGTAGGCAATGGCATCCCTCACCGAGTACTCCCGAAAGAGGAGAGCACCGGCCGGATAGGGCATGAACCCCATTTTGTGTGGATCCAGGACAACCGAGTCACAGGCACCGATGGCCCGAAGCTGCTCGCGGACATATCCGGACACGGCATGCGACGGGTGGTCAGTCTCAAGCGGATGGCCGGTGCGATCAAGCATCGACGCGAAGTACGCGCCGAAAGCCCCGTCGGTGTGGTGCCAGAAGGCCGGGAGATCGGGATCGTCCCGAAGCTGATTCACGGCGACCAGCGGGTCCACGGAGGTGGTCTCGGTGGTACCGCAAATGCTGACGGTCATGAGGACCGGGGTGTTGTCTCCGGAAGCTGTCTCCAATGCGCCCAGGAGCGCTGCCGGATCCATGCGTACGTGGCGATCCACGGCCACGTGTCGCAGATTCGTGGAGCCCAGGCCCGTGAGGTCCATGGCCTTCTGCCAGCAGTAGTGTGCTGCGCGCGAAATCAGGACTACCGGGGTCGGGAAGGAGTCCGAGGGGAAGGCGGCCTGGTAGCGCTCACGCAGTTCAGCGAGCCCCACTCGTCGAACCGTGGGAAGCTGGCTGCGGAACGCTGCCGCCACCTCGTAGTCGGCTTCCTTCAGAAGGAGTCCGGTATTCCGCTTGAGCCGGACGATCTCATCCACCGGAAGGGCGAAGAGATCCGTAGCGGATGCCCGGCCCAACTCTCCCGACTCGCCATCTTTCCGCGCAATCTCCAGATCCCCGAGCCCTATCGATGCGAATTCGGGCGCCTCTTTCAGGAGTAGGCGAAGGGCCAGTGGGAAAAATCGGACATTGCGCACCGTCCAAAGGACCTCCATGTTCGCGGAGGTGCCGCCGCTGGTCAGATGGCCAAAGGAGTGTTCTCCAACCTCCAGAGGAGCGGCATGCTGGCCGATGAGCGGGGGGAAGCCCACCATTTGCGCCAGCGCGCCGATGAATTCCCGCTCGCAGCGGACCGTCTCAGGAGAAGCCTCCTGCACGACGTTGTTCTGGTTATAGAGCAGCCCGGCGAAGTACCCGACCAGCGAGGGCAACGAGGGGTCCGTCACCATGTGGGCCAGCTGCCGATGCGAGTGCAGGGGGGCACCCCGTTTCAGGCGGGCAAGTACCGCGTAGAGCGAGTCGCGCAGCTTGGAGGTCGTCTCGCGGAAGGGCCGCTCGGACCGGGACCACTCCGCGATCAGTCGGGGGTCCTCCGGATGAAAATTTCGGCGCCACATGATGTGGTCGCGAAGCACTTCGAGGACCAGACGTTCGACCTCATCGGCGTTTTCCCCCTGAGGGCCGATGAACGCGGCCCGGTAATCGAAATGCTCTTGCAAGGCCTGGGACGGGATGGTGAATGCAGCCGAGGGTACACCACCGGAAAAGGCTCATTTGAGAGGGATTCCCGACATCTTTGGAAGTGCCCATCCGACCAAGCGGCCTTCGCCCGTCTGGCCTACTGCTCCACCCGCCTCAGATCCGCGATCAGCGTGGCGTACCCATCGATTTCGAAGTGATCAATTCGGATAGTGTGTCTCCCGTCGAGCTCCAACGGAATGAGTTCCTGCTTCGGGGCGTGCCAGGTCCAGTCATCGTGCACCAGTTTGCCGTCCACCCAGGCCCGGACGCCATCGTCTGACGTGAGGTCCAGGACGTACTGGCCCGGCGGTGCATTCACCTGGCCAATGGACCGGGTGGCGAAATAGTTTGGAGGCAGGCCCTCGACGGGTGAGCGGTACCAGCCAAAGGAAAGGCCGTCCGTCTGTATCGAGGCTTCGGGATCCTGGCGGAGAATGGCATTGAAGGCGTCCTCCTGCGTGCGGGGATCACTCGTCTCCGGGTCCCATCGCCAGAAGTCCATCGTCCAGTCGACGGGTACGAAGAAGTAGCGGTATTCGAAGGCGAAGCTCTGGCCAGCCCGCGTGACACGGCCAAACCGGTCGGTGACAGCTTCACCGACGTAGGTGGCCTCAAGGCGCATATCCACTACGCCCGTGGTTGACCGCCAGACGCGGATGGAATCTCCTACCAGCCCGGATGAGGCCGAGACAGAATCGACGCCGGTCATCCCAGTCAATTCCCAGCGTCCGGGAGGTCCGACAATTTCAAACCACTGCACCCGGTCCTTTCGCGGGGAGCGCGGCCACAGAACCGGGGACCGGAAATCGTGCGGTCCCCACTCGTCCACCAGGATGTACGCACGGTCTCGTGGATGATGCCGGTCCACCGCCTGTCTGGCCCAGGTGGCGGGGTAGAGG
>JABDJZ010000218.1 GCA_013003255.1 Rhodothermales bacterium | reverse complement strand
ATATTCGAGGGCATCGACCATGCGCGGTTGAAGCCCATCCTCGAAGAGGCCGGTCTCGAATGGCAGGACCACCTCATCCTCAGACGTGAGATCACGGCGTCCCAGAGCCGGGCGTTCGTCAACGACTCGCCGGCAACGGTGCAGGTGTTGAAACGGGTGGCCAGCCATCTGGTGGACCTGCATGGGCAACATGAACACCAGTCGCTGCTCAGGACCGAGACGCACGTGGAGATGCTCGATGGCTACGGCGGTCTGAGCGAACTCAGAAACGCCTATCAGGCGGCGCTCGCGGCCGTCCGTACCCTGGTCGGCGAGCGCAACGAGCTGGCCCGGCGCGAGTCCGAACTGGCGCGCCAGAAGGAACTGTGGGAGTTCCAGCTGGAGGAAATTGACAACGTATCTCCTGAGAAGGGAGAAGAAGAGGGGCTTGAGTCCGAACGACGCATTCTGGAGAACGCTGAGCGCCTTCACGAAGCCACCCAGGGCCTGTTTGAGATTCTCTACGAGGCCGAAGCGGCTGTCTATGACCGGCTCACCGTAGCCCGCAACGAACTGCAGGCACTCAGCAGGATCGACCCCACATTCGAGGCTTCGCTGCAGGAGATCGCCTCCGCGCAGATCACGGTGTCTGAGGTGTCTGCACTGATTCAGGACTACAACTCCCGCATCGAGTTCAACCCCGATCGGCTCGAGGCCATCCGGGAGAGACTCGGCGAACTGGAGCACCTGAAGCGCCGCTATGGCGGTACGCTCGATTCAGTGCTGGCATATCGTCAGGACATTGCCGGTCAGTTGGAACTGGCCCGGGACTTCTCGGGGGCGCTGGCGAGACTGGCTTCCGAGATTGACACGGCCCAGCGGGCACTCGGCCAGGCCGCGGAACGCCTTTCGGCCAAACGCCACGAGGTGGCTGCCCGGGTTGAAGCCGCCGTGGTGGCGGAACTGGAGGGGCTGGGAATGCCAAACTCCCGGTTTGAGGTGTCGATCACCCAGGAGGCCAGCGAGACCGGTTGGGTGGTGACCTCCGATGAACGGCGACTGGAGCCCCACGCAGACGGGATGGACATCGTGGAGTTCTTCATCTCCACCAACCCCGGGGAGCCGCCCAGGCCGCTGGCCAAGGTGGCGTCCGGTGGCGAGATCAGCCGGATCATGCTGGCGATGAAGTCCATCCTGGCCAAGAGCGACAGGCTGCCCATGCTGGTCTTCGACGAGATTGACGTCGGCGTCTCCGGGGGCATCGCCGAAGCGGTCGGAACCCGCATGCGGGACCTCGGGCGCTACCACCAGATCATCACCATTACGCATCTGCCCCAGGTGGCCGCCCAGGGCAACGCGCATTATCGCGTTGAGAAGCAGGTCGAAGGAGGGCGGACCCGCACCGCGATGCGGCTGCTTTCGGCCGACGAACGCGTGTCTGAAGTGGCTGCTCTGATGAGCGGCGCACAGGTATCCGACTCAGCGCTCAAATCCGCCCGCGAACTCATTTCAACTCACGCTGACCCCGCATGACTCCTCCCGTTCTCAAGTTTGGCACCGATGGCTGGCGCGCCATCATCGGCGACACCTACACGTTCGAGAACGTCGGTCGCGTGGCGGCCGCCACGGCGGCTTGGCTGCACGAAAAGTACGGGGATGAACCCACCGTAGTGCTGGGCCACGACACGCGATTCCAGGGGCGCGCCTTCGCGGAGCACGCGGCGCGTGTGCTGGCGGGAGCGGGAATCCGGGTGATCTTCGGTAAGGGCATCACGGCCACTCCGGCCGTGAGTTGGGCCACGAAGGAGTATGGGTGCCAAGCGGGCGTCGTGCTCACCGCCTCCCACAACCCTCCGGCCTGGAACGGCTACAAGATCAAGGCGGACACCGGCGGGCCGGCCGTTCCTGCCCAGATCGCAGAGGTCGAGGCCCTCATCCCGGACCGCGTTGCGCATGATCTCGCACCGTTCGACAGTGACCTGATCGAGATCCGGGATGTCCGCTCAGCCTATCTGGACATGTTGCGGACGGCCATCGACGTCGCGGCCATCCGGGAAGCCGGCATCACCGTGGTCCACGATGCCATGTTTGGCGCGGGCCAGGGCATGCTGTCCGCCGTGCTGAGTGCACCACGGGTGGTGGAGCTTCGCAGTGACCTGAACCCCGGGTTTCGCGGGATCCCGCCCGAGCCCATCGAGCGCAACCTCTCGGACCTGCCGGAAGCCGTGCTTCGGCACGGTGCCGCCGCTGCCGTGGCCAATGACGGTGACGCCGATCGTATCGGAATGGTGGATGACAAGGGCCGTTTCGTCGATTCGCATCGGCTCCTGGCGCTGCTGCTCTGGTACCTCCATGAAGAGCGCGGCCTCAATGGACTCATCGTCAAGACCTTCTCGACCACGGACATGCTGGACCGCATGGCCGAGGAATACGGGCTGCCCATCACCACAACACCCATCGGATTCAAGTACGTCTGCGAGTATTTCCTCAACGAGGATGTGCTGGTTGGCGGCGAGGAAAGCGGCGGGATTGCGGTCAAGGGGCACCTGCCCGAACGCGATGGAATCTACGTGGGCCTCCTGGTGCTCGAGATGGTGGTCAAGTCGGGGAAACCCCTCTCGCAACTGGTCGACATGCTGTTCGAACGATTCGGGCCGCATGCCTACTACCGGAGCGATGCCCACACGTCCGCCGAGCGCAAGGAGGCGGCCCTCGCCACCCTTGGCGAGGGCGGCGGCCTGAAGTCCATTGCCGGACACCCGGTGCGGTCCCTGGAGACCCTGGACGGATTCAAGCACCGCGTGGACGATGCGTGGGTACTGGTGCGGCCGTCCGGTACGGAGCCGGTGCTGCGGGTCTACGCCGAGGCTCCCACGGCTGCGGAGGCCAAGGCCCTGGTGGAAGACACGGTGCGGCAGCTCGGCGTCTAGGGCTGGCTCGATGGCGGGGCGTGATCGCCAGGCTCAATCGCCGGACCCAACCGCCGGGCCCAACCGCCAGGCTCAATCGCCGGGCCCAACCGCTGCACTCGCCGCCGCGCTCAGTCGCCGGGTTCGCCACGGGCCAGGACCGGCTCAACCACGGAACCCAATTCAGCCAGCATCATCGCGGTTGCGCCCCAGACCGTGTGCCCGTTGAGTTTCCACGCCGGGACAGGACGCCCCAGGCCGACCTCAATCAGCTCTCGGGGGCCGTCCACAAAGGCCTCGATGCCCTGCGAAAAGGCGGACGCAACCTCGCCTGGATCGAGTGCCAACGGAGGTAGCTCCGGGATCCAGCCCACGTAGGGGTACACGCAGAAATTGGAGGGCGGAATGTAGAGGGGAGTGAGCGAGCCCAGCACTTCAATGGCATCTTCGGAAACGCCGATTTCCTCGCGGGTCTCCCTGAGGGCCGCCTCCAGGCGCGATTCGCCTTCCTCACGACGTCCGCCTGGGAACGCTATCTGACCGGGATGCTTGTTCAGGTGACCGGGTCGCTCGATGAGGACCACGGCCGGCCGGCCATCCCACGGGTGCAGGAGGGCCAGAACCGAGGCTTCCCGGCAGGAGTTTTCCTTGAGTTCTGTTCGTCCCGGTCGTCCCCGGGGGGACATCTGGGCCTGTGCGTCGCGCCCCGGCAGGCGGTTCTTGAGACGGTCCTGTACAAGCCCGGGGAACGCCGGGTCGAGGTCAGAGCGCATCGATGGCGGCCAGGGTGATCGTGGACCGGGAGTCAACGAGAACCGTAAAGGTCCGCGTCCGTCGCCGGACTTCGAAGGAGCCTTCGATGGTGCGCTCGACGGGAAGATCGAGGCCTTCCTGCCTACCGTACTTCATGTCTACCACCAAGGTGCCCCGGCCCTCGCCCCGGACGATGGCCCTCGCCTGGACGAGTCTTCCGGATGGCCGGGCAAAATGCCACACCACGCTCTCCACGGCATCATCAGGAGACGCGGCCACGGTCACAAGGCGGAACACATCCTGCCCACCCAAACGCTCCGGTTCAACGGGACCGCGGGGCTCCTGGGATTCGAGCAATTGTGCGGGAAACAGCAACCGGTCTGCGGAGCCCAGCAGATCGCGACGGACTGGATTGCGAAGGCGCCTTCGTCCCTCGGATTCACCTTCTCTAACCTCGCCGTCCTCGGTGAGAACGCGCGTGACACGCCGTCGGATTTCCGGGTTCGCCAGCTCAACATGGACCCTGGAGTCGACATCAAGACTTCGGGCACCGAAGGCACCATCCAGCGCATACACGCCGGTCTCTTCGAAGTGAAGCCCTGCTACCGTGACGGACGCCTCCCGTTGCTCGACGACCCATCGCTTGACCCAGATGCCCGCATCCTGGGCAACGGCGTCCTGTATCGTCACCGCAGCGGTGAGAAAAAGGAATACTATGGCGACAAACCGGAACATGTCAGACACCGTATACTCCGATGAGCACGCGGGGTTTAGCGGGCGGATCGAGTTGGTTCGTACCCGGTCCCCACCACTCGAAGGGAACCCGGATGGCGGACATTCTTCTGGTTGAGGACGATCAGGAACTCTCGGAACTGGTCAAGAAGCGATTGACGGACGCCGGATACCGGGTCCGACACGCGGTGGACGGGGCAGAGGCCATCGAGGCCGTGGAACACGCGGTGCCGGATCTCATGCTCCTGGACTTGATGCTTCCCAGGGTCGATGGCCTCGAAGTCTGCCGGCGTGTTCGGTCGTCCCATCCGGCGCTCTACATCATCATGCTTACTGCGAAGACCAGCGAAATAGATCGTGTGGTCGGGCTGGAAGTCGGCGCCGATGACTACGTGACCAAGCCGTTCAGCCTGGAAGAGCTGGTTGCCCGCATTCGATCCGCGCTGCGCCGCGTGGCACTTTCGGGTCAAGCCGCGGATACCGGCGAGAAGCCCATTGCCCTGGGCGAACTCGAAATTGATCCAGTACGCCGCGAGGTCCGGGTAGGTAGCCGGCTCATCCACCTTACCGTGCGAGAGTTTGATCTGCTCTACTTCCTGGCTCAGAAGCCGGACCGTCCGTTCAC
>JABDJZ010000212.1 GCA_013003255.1 Rhodothermales bacterium | reverse complement strand
TGCCTCGGGCGGAAGGCGATCCACACGGCCCGCTCGATGGCCAGGGGTAGGACGAACCCGTCGTTGTAGTCGGTGTGCTCGCCAATCAGGTTGACGCGCCCGGGTGCGCGGACCACGTGGCTCGGTTCGAAGCCGTATCGCTTCAGGAAGGCGTCCTGGACCTTGCGAAGGCCGAAGCCTCCGTCCGGGTGGCCTAAGTCGTGATCAGGAGTCTCTGGAGGCATGCTGGTCACCAGTGGAGTGTCACCCGCTCCACAACAAAGCCACGGGGTTTCTGGTCAGCTGGCCCGCCGATGGCAAACTGCAATCCCTCGACCTTGGACAGATCCGGGGCCTCATCATCAACGCGGGCGTTGAAGGCATACGGAGGGAACTGCGGGTAGGGCCTGGGGAGGAGGTAGAGCGTGGACTTCTGCAGCGCTGAGACGGGGACACGATGTTCGCTCCAACCCGGTCCCAGTTCGATTTTCGTTGCCCAGGCGGATCCGTTCGTGAGGACCAGACCAACTTCGATCTGGCCGCTCCTGCCGTCCGCCCTCGCCGCCACGACAAGGTGTGGATCATCGCCGACTCCATTCAGGCGATCCCGAAATGAAGGAGGCAGCACCGACCGAATGGCAAGGTGGTGGGGCGAGGGCTCAAAGCTCTCCGCTTCCGCACGAAAGCCGAGGCGGTCTTCTGTGGTCCCGGCCGTCCAAGCGATGTTGAAGGGTACGTATTCAAGGCGATTCGGCACCAGGAGGTTGTCGAGGTCGCGCCTCGCATCAAACAGCACGATGGGGGCGTCGGGAGCAACGATCTGGACCCGCCACCATTCGGCCTCCGTCTGGTCCCATGCAAACGGCCCACCGGCAGCGTCCGCCGGGAAGGTCCGGGCCTCGCCGCCGGAATGCACCACCATCAGGTATTCGCCGAGTCCGGTTTCCTGTGGGGTATCCTGAATGGTCCCTGCATATTGGAATGGCCCGCCACCTTTCACTGGCTGAAGGAGAGTCCGCCGGGTACTCCGCCAGTCACCCACGCGTCGAAAGAACACCTCTACGGAGTCCGCCGCGCCGACTACATCCGCCTTGATGAGGAAAGGCTCGCCGGTCACGATGGCCAGCGGCGGATCGTGTCGAACCACCAGTGGGCCATCCATGGATGGGGGGGCGTGGAAGGTGGGCCGTTCCTCCCCGGGGAGCAGGATCTGCTCCAGCCCTTGGTCGACGCCTGGGCGGGAGACCACATAGATCCCGGGTTCAACTACGAAGGACCCGTCCTCGACCGTGACCTGGTGGTGGTTGCCTGAATCGGCAGCTCGCACCGTGAAGTCTGTCCCCAGATCAGGCAGGTCAAGGCGCATTGTCCTCGGCGCGCGAACGGCGCGGACGGCCACCCGCTCCAGGCTCCCGCGAGTGAACGGGGCGACCATTGGAGCGGCGTCCGGGTAGACCTCTAGACGCCAGATACCTTCGCCCGCCCGGTCCAGGAAGTAGGCTCCGGAGCCTTGATACTGAACCAATGGAGAAGACCCGACACCGGCGATGTGGCGGAGCCCCACGGGTTGAGGGGGGACCGTCTCGGTGGAGCCCGTGTGATAGAACATGTCCTCGGAAGCCATCTCGCTCAGCCCCTGGTCATGGCTGACACGAAAAGGCCCGAACCGCTCGGTCTCCGGATAGGTACCGAAGTCTGACCCGCGTGGAATCCGGCGGAAAACCTCAGCGGCGATCATGTAGCTGATGGCCTTGCCTGGGGTAAAGACCAGATTCAGGAAATGCGTCTGGTATTCAGTGTTGCTGTAGGCAATGGCCAGCGGGTCGTAGGCAAACTGCGTGGCCCATTGGTATCCGGCTCCGCGAAAAGCACGCGCCATGGCCGGATACATGATGGGTAGGTCCACGTCGGCGGCATCGTATTCATAGACCATGCGGGCCTTGTCCTGACATTCGTCGAAGCCCTCAAACGGCAGCGGATAGCTGTCCACGTTTGGGAGAGGATTGTGCAGGAGACTGCGTCCTCGGACGAGCCCCGTCGGGTACCATTGCGTGGCCACGCCCTGGATGTCCGCCGCGCAGACCGCCCGCCCCTGCGCATCTGAGTAGCGCTCGCTGATGTTGTAGAAAATGGGTTTGGAAAGACCCTCGCCTCGGAGCGCCCCCACCAGCGTATTGATGTACTCGGTGGTCTGATCGGGTGTACCGCCGTGGTTCGGTTCGTTGTAGATCTCGATGGCGATAACGTCGGGATCCTCGGCGTACGTGTATCCGCGGTACGGATTTTCGTGCGAAATGAACTGCTCCAGGTAATTGACCTGGGCGCGCCGGGAGACCGGGTCCAGGCTCATCTGAGACTTGGTGTATCCATCCGACAGGCCGTTCGTCTCAGGGTCAGGCTCCGGATATCCGGGAGGCCACCAGGCGATGGGCGTGAGGATGGTCTTGATTCCGCGCTCGCTCAGGCGGGCCAGCAGGTAGTCCAGCAGATCCAGGTGCTCGTTTTCGAGGAGGTTGCCTTCCCTGTCGCTCACTTCACGGTCCCAGACGTGAATGCGGAAAGCATCCAGGCGCATGCGCGCCATGTGCGCGACGTCCGCATCTATGGCGCTGCGATGATCGACGCCCAGGCGTTCGTGAGCCCTGAAGGCATAGGCGAAGGCGGTCGAGTAGTTGACGCCGAAGAGACCGACTTCTTCACGGGACTGGCTCCACCGAAACACGCCGTGCTCGTCTACATAGGTCGGCGTGGCATCTGACGGAGCGCGTTGGGCTCGCGATTCACTGCCTGCGGCGGAGAGCAGCACGAGTAGTGCCACGAGCGGAACGACTCGCCTGAACGGGAGGGGCATAGCGGAAACTGTCGGTCGGTTCCACGGCGAAACGAACGGTCCCACCAAGGGTTCGACGCCTTCGAAATGCAGGGGCGCCTGCACTCCCAAACCAACCTCCGGACTATGGTTCGTGCACTGCTGATAGTCACAGGCTTCCTCTTCGCCGCCCGGCCAGGGACGGCGCAGCAGAGCTACTACCTGGGCAGCGACCTCTCCTACGTCAACCAGATGGAGGACTGCGGAGCCGTCTACCGGGAGGATGGGGTGCCGAAGGACCCGTACCAGATTTTTGCCGACCAGGGCACGAACGTGGTGCGCCTCCGGCTATGGGTCGACCCGTCCTGGCAGAATAGTCTCTCACAGCCGGCGGGCGTCAAAGACCAGTACAGCGATTTCGAGGATGTCCGCGAAGCCATCCAGCGCTCGAAGGATGCCGGAATGCAGGTGCTACTCGACTTCCACTACTCGGACTTCTGGGCCGATCCGGGTCGGCAGGTGATTCCGGCCCGTTGGGCGAGCGTGGGTTACGACACCCAGGCGCTCTCAGACTCGGTGTACCAGTACACGCACCGGACCCTGACCCGGCTGGACGCTGAAGGCCTGATGCCTGAACTGGTGCAGGTTGGTAACGAGACCAACCCTGGGATGCTGCTGTATCTCGGAATGAACAGCCAGTACGAGGGGACCGGCTTTGTCAGTGGTGATTGGGACCGGCAGGCCTCTCTCTTCAACGCTGGAATTCGGGCGGTCAGGGAGGCGGGAGCCGCATCGTCCATCGACCCAAAGATTGTCATTCACTTTGCCAACCCGGCAGGTGTGGTGGACCGGGTCCGACGGTTGCAGAACCACGGGATCACCGACTTCGACATCATCGGACTTTCGTTCTACTACACGTGGCATGGTCATACGGTCAGTCTGGCGTCAGCCTACGTCCGGGGCATTGGAA
>JABDJZ010000478.1 GCA_013003255.1 Rhodothermales bacterium | reverse complement strand
ATGCAGTACTTCGTCAAGCCCGGGACGCAGATGGAGGCGTTCGAGGAGTGGCGGCAGAAGCGCCTGCAGTGGCACCTGGACAACGGAGTGCGTCCGGCAAAGCTGCGCTGGCACGAACACGAAAAGCTGGCCCACTACGCCGACGCCGCCTTCGACGTCCAGTACGACTATCCGATGGGCTGGCAAGAGGTGGAAGGAATCCACTCCCGCACCGATTTTGACTTGAACGGGCATCAGGAGCATTCTGGCAAGAATTTGGCGTACCGTGATCCGCACACCAACGAGAAGTACGTGCCCTACGTGGTCGAGACTTCCGTCGGACTGGATCGGACCATCCTGATGCTGCTCTGCGAGGCCTATCGCGAAGAGAAGCTGGAGAAGGAGACCCGGACGGTGATGAAGTTCCACCCGGCGATCGCGCCCATCAAGGTGGCGCTGTTCCCGCTGGTCAAGAAGGACGGCATGCCAGAGATGGCCCACAAGATCGAGGCCGACCTGCAGCAGCACTTCCTTTGCTCCTACGACGAGAAGGGGGCCATCGGCCGACGGTATCGTCGCATGGACGAGGTGGGTACGCCGTTCTGTGTCACGGTCGATGGGGATTCCGTCGAGGACGGAACGGTTACCGTCCGCGAACGAGACTCCATGGAGCAGACCCGGATGCCGGCCGAGAAGGTTGGCGGGTTCGTGCTGGAGAAAATGGCGGGCTGGACGCCGGGCGAGTAGGCTGACCAGGGAACGACGATGAACGCCGGGGGACAGGGTCAACGTCCCACCCGGGCCGCAGAGTCTTACAGCTGCGGCACTTCTCCGCTGAACGTCTCCTCCAACCATCCGCGGATTTCATCCCGGGTCTTCCGAAACGCCTCAACCCGTGCTTCGGGCGATGAGGTCTCATTCGAAGGATCCTCAAAACCGTGATGCACCAGCTTCACCCGAGCGGGTAACCAAGGACAGGCTTCACCCGCGGCATCGCATACAGTAATCACGTAGTCTGCGGGCTCCTCGACAAAGCGATCCACCGTCTTGGAAAACAGCGGTGAAGTGTCCACACCAATCTCCTCGAGCACGGTCAGAGCCTCGGGTTTTACGCGTGTTTCTTCGGTGCCTGCACTGAAGGACTCGAAGCGGTCACCGTGATCGTGCCGCAGTAGGGCCTCGGCCAGCTGGGATCGGGCGCTGTTGTGGGTGCAAACAAAAAGGACCGTGGGATTGGGCATGCCGATGGAAAGCGGAGCGGGATTGGGCCAGAGAGGTAGAGGCAGGCGGGATAATACACGGGGGATGTTAGGAAGGTGTTTCGTGTATTCGGGCTGCCCCGCTTGCCGGCGCGCTGGACGGCTGACACAGAAGACCGGCTGAGGCACCGAGTGTAGGTCGATCCGTACACTTACAGACCCAACCCGCCGCACGTTCATGCCCGATTCCAGTCTGCTTCTTACTTCGCTGGCCATTGTCCTGACGTACACCTCGTGCGTGTGGGTAGCGAGCCTGGTCCTCAAGGACTCCGGCATCATGGACATCTTCTGGGGTCCGGGGTTCGTTTTGGTGGTCCTACTGGCCGGCTGGATGGATTCTGGCTTCGCGCCGCGCGTTACCCTGGTGCAGGCGCTCGTCGGCATTTGGGGCATCAGGCTGGCGCTCCACATCGGTGTCCGAAACGCCGGCCAGCCCGAGGATGCCCGCTACGCCAAGTGGCGCGCTGAGGCCGGCCGGGCATGGTGGTGGCGAAGCTGGTTCAAGGTTTTTCTGCTGCAGGGCGTCATTCTCTGGTCGGTTTCCTGGCCGCTCCAGGCTGCGGTTACGGCCGCAGAGCCAGCACAATTGACGGTGTTCGACTGGATCGGCGCAGCCGTTTTCGTTGTTGGATTCCTGTTCGAGAGCATTGCCGACTGGCAGCTACTCCAGTTCAAGAAAGACCCTTCGAACAAGGGCAAAGTCTTCGATCGGGGCCTGTGGCACTACACGCGCCACCCCAACTACTTCGGTGAGAGCGTGATCTGGATTGGCGTGGGCATTTGGGCCATCGGCCTCCCCGGCGCGTGGCCGACGCTCATCGGACCAGTCCTCATGATCTGGCTGCTGCTCAAGGTCTCCGGCGTCGCGATGCTGGACCGGCACATGAAGGCCTCGAAGCCGGCCTACGCGGACTACATCCGGCGAACCAGCGCTTTTCTGCCAAGGCCGCCGCGAGAGGCGTGAGCCTGCGGGCCCGCGCGCCTGCAGCGGGAGGCACGAACGCCCCGGAGCGGTCACCACAAGAGGCGTGAGTCTCCAGCCGGCCACGTCCGTAACGGAACGCTTCGGCACGCAACGAATTAGTCCAGCCCACCACGACTCTGCCTGCATGGAAATCCCGGTTATTGATCCTGCCGTCGGTTACGTCAACCGTCCCATCGATCGCTTTCTGAATCTGTTCGACGAGATCGAGCGGCTGAAGAAGGAGAAGAACGCCATCATCCTGGCGCACTACTACCAGGAGCCGGACATCCAGGACATTGCCGACTACATCGGGGATTCGCTCGGACTGGCGCGCCAGGCGGCGGGCACGGACGCGGACATCATCGTCTTTGCCGGCGTGCACTTCATGGCGGAGACCGCCAAGATTCTGAGCCCGCAGAAGAAAGTGCTCCTGCCGGACCTCAACGCGGGATGCTCGTTGGCCGATGCCTGTCCGGCGCCGGCGCTGGAAGCCTTCAAAGCCAAGCACCCGGACCACATCGTGGTGTCGTACATCAACTGTACCGCCGCGACAAAGGCGCTCAGTGACATCATCTGCACCTCATCGAACGCAGAACACATCATCCGGCAGATCCCGGAGGATCAGGGAATCATCTTCGCCCCGGATCGCAACCTGGGCCGCTGGCTGATCAAGCAGACAGGTCGGGACATGGTGGTGTGGGACGGCGTCTGCATCGTCCACGAGACGTTCTCCGAGCAGAAGTTGGTTCGGATGAAAGTCCGAAACCCGGATGCGCCGGTATTGGCCCACCCGGAGTGTGAGCCCAACGTGCTGCGGCATGCGGACTTTGTCGGCTCCACCAGCCAGATTCGTCGTTTCGCCAGTGAGGACCCCCGTACCACGTTCATCGTGGCCACCGAGGAGGGCATCCTGCACCAGATGCGGAAGGACAACCCGGACAAGGAGTTCATTGGAGCGCCGCCGGAGAGTGGATGCGCCTGCAATCAGTGCCCCCACATGCGACTTAACACCATCGAGAAACTCTACCTCTGCCTGGAGCACGAGGCGCCGGAGATTCACATGGATGAGGAGACTCGCCTGAAGGCCAAGGCACCGATTGACCGGATGCTGGAGATGAGCAAGGCGGTCAAGTAGCGCTTACACCAGACCGCCACCTCCGCCGGTGCGCGGAATTCAGCGGCCCCACGGCCCCACGGCCCCACGGCCCCACGGCCCCACCGCGGCACGGCCCCACTG
>JABDJZ010000160.1 GCA_013003255.1 Rhodothermales bacterium | reverse complement strand
GTCCAGGCCCGGTGCTGATGGTCTGTCGAAGGCATGCTCACGTGGGTTGGAGGACGCTCCGGGGCCGGCGTTACGAGAGTGATCGACAAACCCCTAGATTGCCCCACGCAATCTTGATGCGGCGCCTCTGTTCCAAGTGCGCCTGAAGGACCCCTCCCAATTATGTACGCCAGACTTCTTTCCCTTGCCGCGTTCCTGATTCTTGTTGCTGCGCCGGCTCACGGGCAGAACACGGACTACTTCTTTCCGGAAGGCACGGCCTTCGACGAGAGCATTCCCTCCCCGTCGGACTTTCTGGGGTACGACATCGGCTCGTTCCACACCCGGCACGACCGGATCGTGGCCTACCTGCAGGAGCTCGCTGACCTCTCGGACCGAGCTACGTATCAGTCAATCGGTATGACCTATGAGCACCGCCCGATGCCGGTGCTGACGGTCACGACACCCGAGAATCACGCCAGGCTGGAGGAGATCCGGACCAGCCACCTGGCGTCGCTTAAGCCCGGAGCAGAAGTGCCGGCGGACCTGCCAGCCATCGTCCATCTGGGGTACGGGGTTCACGGAAACGAGACCTCCTCGGCAGAAGCAGCCATGCTCACGGCCTACTGGCTGGTGGCCGGCCAGGGGCACGAAATGGACCTGATCCGGGAGCATGGCGTCTTCCACGTCGAAGCAGTCCTGAACCCGGACGGGCGGGACCGCCACACGCAGTGGGCCAACGGAAACCGGGCACAGCCCTTCGTGGCCGATCCCGTGGACCGCGAACACAACGAGGTCTGGCCGGGAGGGCGAACGAATCACTACTGGTTTGACCTCAACCGCGACTGGCTCCCGCTGGTGAACCCGGAGAGCCGCGCCCGGATTGACTTCCATCATACGTGGAAGGCCCAGGTGGTAACCGACTACCACGAGATGGGCGCCAGTTCCACCTACTTCTTCGAGCCGAGCGAGCCCTACGGATCCTGGAATCCGCTCCTCCCCCCTGAACTGTACACGGACATCACCGTGGATTTCTCACGGTACTGGGCGGAGGCGCTGGAGGACATCGGGGCGCTCTATTTCACGCGCGAGGTATTTGACAACATCTACCCCGGCTACGGCTCCACCTACCCCAACTTTCTGGGCGGGCTGGGACTTGTGTTCGAACAGGCCAGCGCCCGGGGGCACATTCAGGAAAGCAGTCACCACGGAGTCCTGACGTTCGCGTTCGCCATTCGGAACCACGTACGTACCAGCCTGGGCACGGTCCGAGCCGCCATCGACAAGCGGCTGGAGATGCAGGCATACCAGAGGGCGTTCTTTGCCAGCGCACTCACGGACGCCGACGCCTACCCGGTCAAGGCCTGGGTATTCGGTGACGCGCATGATCACGCATTGAACCGCGCCTTCATGGACCTGCTGATGCGACACCGGATCCAGGTCCACGCCCTGAGTGCAGAGGTCTCGGATGCGGGGCGGACGTTCTCGCCGGGATCGGCGTGGGTCGTGCCTTCCCGCCAGCCGATGCACCGGCTGGCTCGGTCCATCTTTGAGCGTGCTGAGGAGTTTGCGGACAGTGTCTTCTACGATGCCTCCGCCTGGACGGTATCGCTGGCTTTTGACATGCCGGACGCCGAACTCCGCGGCAGGTCTCTCCCTCTGGGAGAACGCGTCACCGAGGTGCCGGCTGCCCCCAACCGGGCGATAGCAGGAAGCGACCTCGCCTACCTGATCGACTGGCGCGACTCAGCCGCTGCTCCGGCGCTTCAGCATCTTCAGTCGAAAGGGGTTCGTGTTGAGGGCGCCTTTGCCCCCTTCACGGCATTGACCGAAGACGGGGAAGTCTCGTTCGGGCGAGGATCCCTTTCCATCCCCGTAAGCATCCAGAAGAAATCTGGTGCTGACCTGAAAGCGCTGCTTTCTCAGGTCTCCGACGAGCACGGCGTCCGCGTCTACTCGGCCGCATCCTTCATGACTCCGGAGGGCCCCGACCTGGGATCAGGGCAGTTTCGCCCGGTCCGCGCCCCCCGCGTCCTGATACCAATGGGCGAAGGGGTCTCCTCCTATGAGGCCGGGCAGGTATGGCACTTCCTGGACCAGCGCCTGCGCATGCCGGTGACCAAGGTGGACGTCAATGACCTGAGGCGGGTGAACTGGAGCGAGTACGATGTGCTGGTTCTTGTCGGTGGCGCGGAGCGCGCGTTCGGAGCGCGGCTTGATGCGCTGAAGGATTGGATTCGTGGCGGTGGCACACTGATCGCCCAGCGCTCCGCCGCGGCCTGGGCTGCCCGCAATGAACTGACGCCGAACGTGGCGGCGCCTGGCATCGGAGCTCCGGTGGATCCGCAGGCCGAGAAACCACGCGAGGTCCCGGAACCACCGGAACGGCAGGACTATGACCAGGCCAGGGAGATCTCCGGGGCCCAGTCCATCGGTGGCTCCATCTGGGAGGCTGATCTTGACGTGACGCACCCGCTCGGCTTCGGATTCAACGACCGCTCCCTGCCGGTATGGCGGGACCACAGCTACTTCTTCGCCCCCAGCCAGAGTCCGTACGGCACCGTAGCTCAACTCACTGAGGATCCCCACCTTTCGGGCTATGCCTCCGAGAGAAACCACGATCGGCTGGCCGGCTCGCCGTCCCTGCTGGCAGACCGACTTGGCGGTGGCGTGGTGATCCTGCAGATAGACAACACCAATTTCCGGGGATACTGGCGCGGGACGAACCGCCTGTTCGTCAATGGCCTGTTCTTCGGCAATCACGTGACTGCCCCCGGGCAAACCCGATAGGCCGTGAGCGAGACCACCACTCCCCGTTGTCCTGATTGCGGTACCGAGAGGCCCGGGCGGTACTGCCCGGATTGCGGACAGAAGGATCAGCCCCTGCGGCAGACCACCGGCCAATTCCTGCGTCAGGCTTTCAATGAGTACTTCGGCATTGATGGTCGGCTCTGGCAAAGCCTGCGGCTACTGCTGTTTCGGCCGGGAGCACTCACCGTGGAATACCTGCAGGGGCGTCGCAGTCGCTATCTGGCACCGCTCCGGCTCTACCTGTCCGCGACGCTGCTGTTCTTCTTCCTGCTATCGGTTCTGGACCCCGTGGGTGCCATAGAGCGGCGCGTCGGGGGGGGACTTGCTGACAGCACCATCACGGCTGCCGAACGCATCGTCGATCTCCGGGCGGCGATTCAGGGTGAGTTGGACTCGGTGGTCGAGGCCGAGGAAGAGGTCCTGGTCGCGGAGGCGCGACTGGACAGTCTACTCGGCATCGCCCGGCGCGATAGCCTGGCCGGCAGCGTGGATTCCACCGGCATCCTGAGTGATGTCCGCCGGGGCAGAAATCGGCTCTCGAATCGTGAATCAGGTGTCGAGTCCGCGCGACGAAACGCGGAAGCGGACATCGAACGACTCGAATGGCAGATAGGCATTCTCAACACGTTCCCGCCGGACAGTACCATTCGGCCTTCTGACCTTGTGGAGGCCAGTGCCTACATCTTTCCGGAGAGCAGCGGCATTGACGTCAACGTCAACATTCCCGACGCCGTCCAGAGCACGGCCCTCAGGCGGCTTCTGGAGGCCCGGACCGGCTCGCAGCGTCGCCAGGCCATTGCGGATCTGGGCCGAAGTGCGTTGCGCCGGGCGCCCCCGATGCTGTTTCTGATGCTGCCAGTCTTCGCGCTCATGCTCAAGCTGATCTACATCCGAGGGAACTGGTTCTACAGCGAGCACCTGATCTTCGCCCTCCACAATCACGCTTTTGCGTTCCTGGCCTACGCGGTGATGGTGGCGCTGATCGGATTCAGCGGCGGATCGGCGTGGTCCGATACCGTCAGCAATCTGATTCTACTGGCCACCCTGGTGTACTTCTTCGCGGCCCAGAAAAAGGTGTACGGGCAGGGTTGGATCAAGACGACGGTCAAATTCCTCTTCGTCCTGTCCAATTACACGTTTATTGCGCTCAGTCTGCTGTTCCTGGGAATCGTGCTGCTCGCGGCCACCCTTGGGTGACGGCGGACCCGGGCGCCGCGCGGCCAGCGGCGCTCCCCAGCCGCACCGTGGGAGCCGGACGCTACTGCCCCGGGTGATATACCCGCTCGACGTGCCCTTCCAGTTGTGACGGGTAGTAGTACACTTCCCGGAGGTTGCCGTCGGCGTAGCGCTGGGCCTGATCGTTGAAGTGAGGCGAGTTGGGGTCGGAGTTCAGTCCGCCCGCCGTAACGGCCATCGCCCTGACGGAATCGCCAAAGGCCACCGCGGCCACGAAGCTGTTGCCGCTGGTGCCGTACCGCTTGACTGTGCCTGGATAGGTCCGGGCACCGAAGGATGCCAGCGAACCCCAGCGCGATGAGGTGAATCCAACCGCGATGCTCGGCGCGTCATCGGAGAAGGGCTGTCTGATGTCCCCGGTCAGGCGCTGAAAACGGTTGATCTCACCCCAGGGCACGTCCCATCGGCCGAAATCTTCCTCCAGGCCATCCAGCGCTCGCTCCAGTCCGTCCAGCATGACGGTTCGTCCCGGTGCGGTAGTCATGAACTGGATCACCGGCAATCCTACTTCCGCCGCCGTACGGTTCAGGTCGGCACGAACGGCTTCGCCATAGTACACGGCCAGTGTGGTCGGAACGGAATCAACGCCCCACTCGAATCGCCACTCCCTGAGGGCGCGAACGGGGCCGGCCATTCGGCGCTTCCGGGCCGTGTTCGGGCTTCGGTCCCAGGCCTCGACCAGCATCGGAATCATGTCGGCAAACGCAGACAGGTATGGATCAAACGCCGCTTCGGTCAGCGACTCCAGGGTGAAGCTGTCCTCCCGGCTCAGGACGCGCAGGGCGTTCAGCCCGCGCGCGTTCTCGCCACTGCGCTGCACGTACACCGGGTAGTCCTCCGGATCCGGGCTGTACTCCCCTGCCGCTGAGAACGGCCAGTTGTTGGTGTTCTGAATCCACCCGTTCGGCGGGTTGAACACGTTCGGCGTCTCTTCAATGGTCAACACGCCGTCCCATGTCGTGGCCGGATTGCTGCCGTGCACCGGCTGCGTGTAGTCAAACGCGGGGTCCCGCCGCGGAATGAAGTTGGAGTGCCAGTAGGCAATGTTGCCCTCGGAATCGGCGTAGACCGTGTTGTTGGAGGAGTTGGTGTGCATCTCCATGTTCTCCCGATAGTCCTCGAGATTTCGGGCCTTCGTCCGGCCATAGGACTGCATCAGAGCGGACACGGGACTGTTCATCAGTGCGACGCTCACCCACTTGCCGTCCAGCGCCCGGACCACCGGACCATTGTGCGTCCGGTACACCGTGAACACCTGCTCCTGCATGCCGCCGTCGGTGGCATAGGGAACCACGATTTCCTCCTGCTCAACGACGCGCTCCTCGTCACCGAACAGGTAGTACAGAGCGCCATCCCGCTCAAACACCGTCTCGACATACTCGTCAATGTTGTCCACCCCGCTCGAGGTGTGCATCCAGCCGGCGTCCTCGTTGAACCCCTGGTACACGAAGAACTGACCCCAGGTCACCGCCCCGTAGGCGTCCAGTCCCTCGTCGGAAGTCATGTGCAGTTCTTCCCTGAAGAAGAAGGACGTATGCGGGTTGATGAAGAGCAGGGCCTCACCCGTAGCTGACTTGGACGGCGCGATGGCAAAACCGTTGGAGCCTTCGGGCTCAGCATAGAAGGCTTCGTCGGAAACGAAGACCTCGTCCAGGCTGGATCCTGGAGCATGCACGGCCAGCGCCGGCGGAGACACCATGCCGGCATCGGCCGCCTCGCGCCGCTCCCGGACCAGCGCCAGCGGATCCGCCCCGTAGAAATCCTCCAGCCGCCCAAGGTTGACGCGCTCGATGTCTCCTCCGATGGAGCCCTCGCTGAACGAGAGTGCCATCCAGGGTTCGAACCGGGTGATCACGCGTGGCGTCACCTCCGGGTGGGTGTGCAGATAGTAGTTCAGGCCATCGGCCCAGGCGTCCATCAGGGCGCGCAGCCAGCGTGGGCTGTCGTCATACATGTCCTGTAGATCGTCTGGATCGATGAACAGCTTCATCCGCAGGTCCCGATAGATCTCGGACTCGCCCTCGGCTTCCGCCAGGCGTCCCATGGCGTTGATGAAGTTGGTCTCGACTCGATTGAAGTCATCCTCAGCCTGCGCATAGATCATCCCGAACACCGCGTCGGCATCGGTGGGGCCGTAGATGTGCGGAATTCCCCAGTCATCCCGGGTGATGGTCACTTTCTCGGCCTGCTGCTCCCACCGGGAGACCTCGTCCTGCGGCTGGCAGGCGGACAGGGTGAGGACCAGCATCAAGGTGGTCAGGAGGGGAAGTCGGAGGTGCTGCATCGCGATGCGGATTCGGTTGGAGGCGCAGTTTACGAAACGGCGAGCGCGCATCGGCCCAGGCGTCCGCACTTAAGAACTCAAGGGTCATGGTCGATACCCGATACGCGGCTGGTCATTCCCTCAAACGATTGCTGTCATCATGCTTCGGCTACCAAGTCTTTTGATTCTAGCCACCCTGATCTGGGGTGGATGCGGCACGGTCTCCATGACCGCGTTTGAAGAACCCCTGCGCATGGACACCGCGCACCTCGGGGCCGAACTAACAGAGGCCCCGCGCGCGTCTCTTGCCATGCCCCTGGACCTGCTCCGTTCGGAGATAGATACCTGGATGGGTACCCCCTACCGCTGGGGTGGCGAGGATCGCAATGGAGTGGACTGCTCGGCCTTCGTGCAGAACGTCTTTCGGGATGCGCTGGATCTCACGCTACCCCGCACCACGTCCCAGCAACAGACGGCCGGCCTCCGGGTCTCGCGCGCCGCTCTGGAGCCTGGCGACCTTGTGTTCTTCCATACGCCCAAACGGACCGACCACGTGGGCATCTACCTGGGCCAGGGCGACTTTGCACACGCGTCATCCAGCCGGGGCGTCATGGTATCGAACCTGTCCGAGTCCTATTGGGCCACGGCCTATACCGATGCGCGCCGGCCCCACACGCTTCAAGTGGACACCGAGAATGCGGCCCCGACTCAGGAGATCGTCACAGAGACTCCTGATGAAGAGGCTCCTGCCCCGCGCCGTAGACGCGCCGGCTGGTAGTCTTATCCCTGGTTCGAAACTTCTGGAGGGCCTCGCGTAAGCAGCGCAACCATTCCCTGCGCAGCGTGAGCGAACTCCCCGAAAAGAAGAAGAAGGCCAAGATTACCGCGGATACCTGGCGGGAAGCTCGGGCCCTGATGTGGTCGCACCGCGGCAAACTCGCCATCGGTCTGGGCCTCATGGTCATCAATCGCCTGAGCGGTTTTGTCCTCCCCTGGGCCTCCAAGTACCTGATCGATGACGTGGTCACGCAGGGACAGACGGAGATGCTGTTCACCCTGGCCATGGCCGTCGGTGGCGCGACGCTGGTGCAGGGCATAACCACCTTTTCGCTCTCCCAGGTCATCAGCGTGACGGCGCAGGGCGCCATCATGGAGATGCGGCGCCGCGTCCAGGAGCATGTCACCCGCCTGCCCATCCGCTTCTTCGACACCACGAAGACCGGTGTACTGATTTCGCGGATCATGACCGATGCGGAAGGGATCCGCAACCTGGTGGGAACGGGCATTATCCAGCTCATCGGAGGGCTGTTCACGGCGTCCCTGGCCCTCGGCATCCTGTTCTGGCTGAACTGGCAGCTGACCGCCATGACACTGGCCATCCTTCTGGTCTTCGGCGCAGGAATGGCGATGGCATTTCGAAAGCTCCGTCCCATTTTCCGGGAGCGGGGCGAGATCAATGCCCAGGTCACCGGCCGTCTCAATGAGACCCTCAACGGGATCCGCATCGTCAAGGCCTACGGGGTCGAGGGGCGTGAGCAAGGCGTCTTCTCGGAAGGCGTGAACGACCTGTTTCAGAACATCCGGAAGTCCATTACCGGCGTCTCTGCGATCTCGACGTTCGCCGGTCTGGTTATCGGCGGGGTTGGCATCATCCTGATTCTGGTCGGTGGCCGATCCATCCTGGCCGGCGAGATGACGCTGGGCGACTTTGTGATGTACGTATTCCTCATTGGCCTCCTGGCTGCACCCATCGTTCAGATCGCGAACATCGGGACCCAGATTTCGGAGGCTTTTGCCGGAATCGACCGAATCCGGGAGCTGCTCGGCAACACCACCGAGGATGAGGAGGATTCCAGCAAGGCTCCGTTCGGGGATGCCCGCGGCGACATCGCCTTCGAGGACGTCTGGTTTTCCTACGACGAGAACGTGCCCGTCCTGAAGGGTGTGTCGCTGAACGCTCCGGCCGGCACAACCACGGCGCTCGTGGGCTCCAGTGGGTCCGGAAAGAGCACGCTTGTGAGTCTCGTCATGGCGTTCAACCGTCCCGACAAGGGCCGGGTGACTGTGGATGGTGTTGATCTGACGAGCATTCGCCTGAAGGATTACCGGAGCATGCTGGGCGTCGTGATGCAGGAGAACTTCCTGTTTGACGGCACTGTGGCCGACAACATCCGGTTTGCCCGGCCGGACGCTTCCGACGACGAGGTCAAAAGGGTTGCTGAACTGGCCAACTGCGACGAGTTCGTCGAGGGCTTCCCGGACGGCTACGACACCGTGGTCGGAGAGCGCGGCGTGAAGCTTTCCGGCGGGCAGCGCCAGCGCATTGCCATCGCCCGCGCCATCCTGGCCGACCCGAGGATTCTCATCCTGGACGAGGCCACCTCGAGTCTGGACTCCGAGTCCGAAGCACTCATTCAGGCCGGGTTTGCCTCGTTGCGTCAGGGGCGTACCACGTTCGTGATTGCCCACCGGCTGTCCACCATTCGCAGTTCTGACCAGATTCTGGTGCTGGAGGATGGCGAGATCGTCGAGGCCGGTAACCATGCCCAGCTCATGGAGAAGAACGGTCGCTACCGCGAGCTGCACGACAAGCAGTATCGGTGGGAGGAGAACCTGTTCGTCAATCCCGGAGAGGACTACGTCACCTCGGGAGGTATTTCTTAATACATTGCATATATAGACGCGCGGTCCTACTCTGGGACCATGAAACGCGTTGGAATCGGGGAGTTCGAAGAACTCGTTTTGCTGGCCGTGGCCAGCCTGGACGGTGGCGGATACGGCCTGAGCGTCCGAACCCTTCTGAAAGAGGAAGCGAACCGCAGCGTCTCGCTGGGTGCCGTGCATGCCACGCTGTATCGACTGGAGGGCAAGGGCTACCTGCGGAGCGAATTGGCCGGCGCCACGGAGCAGCGCGGGGGGCGAAGGAAGCGCCTCTTTCGCCTGACGGGATCCGGAGTCGCTGCCCTTGACGCGGCCAGGCAAAGCCGTGAACGGCTCCGCGCGCTGATTTCGCGAACCGCCCACCCCGAGCTGGCTCGATGAACGCCGGCCCCAAACAGACCGCACCGCCGCGGTTGGCAAAGCGCATTATTCAGCGCGTCTGCCACGCAGACCTGGCCGAGGAGGTCCTGGGCGATCTGGAAGAGTCCTTCGCCGTCGACCTCCGCCAGGGGTCTCCGCGCCGGGCGCGCCGTCGCTATTGGCTCCAGGCGCTTCTTTTCATCAGGCCGCACACGTTCGGCAAGTCCCGCTACGCGAACCCGGGCCCCATCATGCTCAAGAACTACCTGCAGGTCTCGCTCCGTTTCATGGCGAGGCACAAGACGTACTCCGCCATCAACCTGACGGGCCTCGCTCTGGGCCTCACGGTCGCGCTGCTCATCAGCGCCTTTGTCCTGGATGAGAATTCCTTCGATCGCCACCTTGCCGATCTCGATCGGATGTACCGTCTGGTGGCCGGGCAGCCGGACGAAGACTACGAGGGCATCGCCAAGGTCAACGGCCCCTATGGGCCCACCACTGCGGAACAGATCCCAGCCGTTGAGGCCGCAACGCGGTTCGTCTTCTTCGGCCAGTCCCAGGCCGAAGTTGACGGTGATCGGTTTACCCTGTCGGGTGGCTTCTACGCTGATTCCACCACCTTTGAGGTGTTTTCCTGGCCCGTCCTCGCCGGTGACCGGGCAACCGCACTGACGGCCCCCAACTCGCTTGTCCTCACCGAATCGCTGGCGCGGACCCTTTTCGACACCACTGATCCGATGGGCCAGAGTGTCACGATCGATGGGGACCGGGTCTTCCTGGTTACCGGGGTGATGGAGGACATCCCTCGCACGTCCCATTTCGTCCCGGCGTTCTTGGCGTCCCTTTCCGGCTACGGCCACCCGTCCCATGATGACTGGGTGGCGTGGAATCAGTACTACACCTATCTGAAGCTTCGACCTGGATCCGATCCACAGGATGTCGCGGCGGCTGCGACCCGAGTTGTTCATGCCAACCTGGATGACCGGGCCACACGCGCGGTTGGCGACCTGCGACTCCAGCCGGTCAGCGACATCTACCTGCGCTCCGACATGTTTCGCGAGTTGGGGCCAATGGGTGACCTCCAGACTGTGCGCATCCTGGCCCTCGTGGCCGCGTTTATCCTTCTCCTGGCAGCCCTGAACTTTGTCAACCTTTCTACGGCCCGGGCTACGCTCCGGGCCCGCGAGGTAGGGG
>JABDJZ010000155.1 GCA_013003255.1 Rhodothermales bacterium | reverse complement strand
ATGCCTGCATCCGTCAGCAGACCGGCAATCTTGGGCCCGATGCCTTCGATCTTGGTCAGCTTGTCACCCTTGGCGGCAGCCTTCTTCTTGGGAGCGGCCTTCTTGGCCGGCTTGGCCTCAGCCTTGGCGGCCTTGGGAGCCTCGGCCTTGGCGGCTTTGGGAGTCTCGGCCTTGGGCGCAGCGGCTTTGGGAGCCTCGGCCTTGGGCGCAGCGGCTTTGGGAGCCTCGGCCTTCGGAGCAGCAGCCTTGGGAGCCTCAGCCTTCTTGGCGGCCTTCTTCTTCGGCTTGGCGTTCAGGTCCAGCTTGTCCACCAGAATCTGGGTGTACGGCTGGCGATGCCCGTTCTTGACCTTGTAGCGCTTGCGGCGCTTCTTCTTGAAGACCAGGACCTTGTCGGCCTTCAGATGCTCAAGTACAGTGGCCTCGACGGCGGCTCCTGCCACGGTCGGCGTGCCTACGGAGACATCAGCGTCGTTGGAAACCAGGAGAACCCGGTCGAAGGAGACTTTGCTGTTGGCCTCAGCCTTCAGACGGGGAACGTAGAGCCGCTCGTTCTCGCGGACCTTATACTGCTTCCCGGCGATTTCTACGATCGCGTACATGTATATCCTCTTCTTTGGAGCGCCGGGTTGGCTACCGACGCGAGAGTGGAATTCGAATTATGTCTGGCCACAAAAAGGCCTAGCCCACAAAGGTAGACTTCTCTGACGATGGAAATCAACCCGTCACGTCTGGTCACGGTCCCCGGAAACGGTAAAGTTTCCGTGGGGAAAGTGCTGTGTATCGGAAGGAACTACGCCAGGCATGCGGCCGAAATGAACAGTCCGCTGCCTGAAGTCCCGATGGTTTTCCTGAAACCGGCCACCGCGCTGACGGGTCCCGGTACCTCGGTAAGCGTCCCGCCCGGCATCGGTGAGATCCATCATGAGGTTGAACTGGTGGCCCTCATTGGACGTCGCTTGACCCATGCCTCCCGGGAGGAAGCTGCTGGAGCCGTGACGGGTTGGGCCGTGGGCCTGGACATGACGGCGCGCGATGTGCAGGCGCGGGCCAAGAAAGCGGGGCATCCCTGGAGTGTCGCAAAGGGGTACGACTCGTTTGCACCCCTTGGCCGGTTCGCGTCGCCGGCCGGGTTCGATGCCGGCAACGTGACCATCCGGCTGTCCGTGAATGGGCGGGTAGTGCAGGAGGGCAATACCGCCGACATGATCTTCGACGTGCCGACCCTCCTGTCCTACTGCTCAACCATCTTCACGCTGGAGCCGGGAGACCTGCTCTACACCGGGACGCCGGAAGGCGTAGGGCCGGTACAGGTCGGGGACCGGTTGCATGCCGAAGTCGAGGGGCTTCCCCCACTGGAGGTCGGCGTTACTTCGGGGTAGCGGCGAAGTCCCAGGTCCGGGAAGCGACCGGCCGGGTGACGGCATCACCGTCAAACGTCCCCGTTATGCGGAAGGCATCACCGCTTCCCGCATTATCCGGCCCACCAACTGCGCCGGACTCTGGCGCTCCGAAATCACCCTGAACTGGGCCGGGTTGTCCTCGGGCACCCAAACCTCGGCCGGCAGGGCGCGCAGGTTGTAGTGGGACGCCATCGACATTCCGTACGCGCCGGTATCCAGGATGGCCAGCCAGTCACCTTCCCGGATCTCGGCCACCTCCCGGTTCTTCGCAAAACGGTCTCCGGTCTCGCAGATGTTGCCTACCACGTCGTAGGGACGCAAAGCGCCGTCTGGATTGGTGAGGTTCAGAATCTCGTGGTAGCTGCCGTACATCGTTGGTCGGACAAGGTGGTTCATGCCGGAGTCCACGCCGACAAAGCACCGGTCACCGTTATCCTTGATGGTGGTGGCGGTGGCCAGCAGCACGCCGGCCTCGGCCACAAAGAACCGCCCCGGCTCGAACCAGACCTCTGTGTCGTGAGTCCGGCTGAACGCGGCCAGGGTGTCCCCGAAGCGGGACGCGAAATCCCCCAGGTCCAGCGGTGACTCATCCGGTCTGTACGGCACGCCGAGGCCACCGCCCAGATTGACGAACTCGAGGTCAGGAAATTCAGCGGCCTGTTTCAGAAGCACAGAGACCGCGTCCCAGAGGGTGGCGGGGTCCGGTATCCCGCTGCCGATGTGCTGATGCAGCCCCCGAAGTCGGAGGCCATGCTGTTCCAGCACGGAGATGATCTCGGGCATGAACTCGACCGGGATGCCGAACTTGGAATCCGCACCGGCCGTGATCACATGTTCGTGATGCCCGGCACCCACCTGTGGGTTGAGCCGGATGCAGACATCCGCCCCGGGGTAGGCCTTCCCGTAGGCCTCGAGTCTGGACAACTCACCGATGTTCAGAAGCACCTTCTGCCGGTGGGCAAAGTGCATCTCGCCCGTGGTCATGTTGTTCGCCGAAAACAGAACGTCTTCCGGGCGAAACCCCATGCGGAGCGCGAGCAGCAGTTCGCCCGGCGAGACGGCGTCAATTCCGACTCCGGCGGTCTGGATTTGGCGGAGGATCTGCGGGTGCCCGTTCGCCTTCATCGCATACAGGAGCCGGTGCGGCACCATCTCGAGTGCTCCGTGGAGCCGCTCGATCTGCTTGCGAATGGTGCGTTCGAAGTAGACGTACGTCGGTGTCCCCACGGACCGGGCCACGCGGGTCAGGATCTCGGGGAAGGGCAGGGGCTTCGGCATCGACAGTTAGAGAATCACTTCCTTGAATGAGACATCTTCGGCGGCGAGCGCGAATACAGTGGTCGGCAGGCCGGTGGTGCGTCGCTGGACGCTGGCATAGTATTCGGCGAACCCCTGGTCGGGGGGCGGCAGGCCCAGGAAGACGATGTCGGCATCGGACGATGACTCCTGCAACACCTCCGGGAAGCCGCGTCCCTCGCCTACGATGACCTCGTGCTGGATACCGGTCCGGGATCCGGCCAGGAGGTCTCTGAGGTTTGCCTCCGCTCCGGCCGCTGCCTCTTCGGAGGCCACCATCATCTTGACGGTCACGGTTGCGCCACGCCAGGGCAGGGAGGTCCTGAGCAGGTAGGCCAGCGTAATCATCAGTCCCCCGTTTCCCTGGAGGCCCGCCCACCAGACGTCGATTCGCCTGCGCCGACCGAACCCGCGCTCCTCGGCGTACCGCACGATGAGTGTGTTGCGGCGCGCGTTGTGGATGAGTCGAATGAGACTCGCGTATTCGTCGACACCCTCAGGCTTGCCCGTGGCACCGATCACAATGGTGTTGGGCTTGAGCACGCCGATTCCATACGCCTGCAGCAGTTGCCGGGACCCTTGAAACGGTGTGTCGGCCGCAATGACGCGAACGAATCCCGCCACGCCCTGACGCTCCATGTACTCCGTGATGGTCGCCGTCAGGCGGTTGACGCGCTCCATCGAGACATTCTCCGCAGAGAAAACCGAGCCGACGGTCAGCAGGCCGCGGTTGTGCGAGATGGCGGACGCCAGTTCCACAAGATGCCAGCGCTTGGTGGGAGCGCCGGACAGGACCAGAAAGTGAGGCCTCCAGTTCTTGGCATCCGTCGTCTGCCTCAGCCGGAGCAATCCCATCCGGGTAATACTTAGCCAGAGGCCGAGTCGGACATCTCCCCAGGCACCGTGCAGTTCCTTTCGCTCCAGCCAGAGGTAGATCAGGGCCACGATCACGAGGGCCGCCACCGTCGCCAGCGCATTGATGAGAAACATCACGGCCACGCAACCCACGGCACCGATCAATGACCAGATCCAGGGAATGCGTAGTTCCGGACGGAAGGACGGGTTACCCAGAAAGCGTTCGAGCCCTGCGGTGACGTTCAGTACCCCGTACGTGGTCAGGAAGAACATCGAGAGCACCGGCGCCACCGCGTTGAGGTTGCCCAGCATCACCGTAATGACGGCGACGCCGAGCGTCACCGCGGTCCCGACGCGCGGCGCGTCATCCGGGCCGCTGCCCGCGCCAAGGAAGCTCAGTGACGGCGGGAGAACACCGTCGCGCGCGAGAGCCTGTAGCACCCGCGGCGCACCCAGAATGCTGCCGACTGCCGAGGAGAGGGTGGCGCCCCAAACGCCGAGCAGAATCGCCGGGCCCCAAAGCGCCATCTTCTCCATGATCATCGGATCCGAGACCAGCTGTTCGGGAGTAGCCCAGGAGGAGAGTAGTAGCGGCAGCCCCATGTAGATCAGGAAGCCGACGCCCACCGCTGCCAGCGTTCCCTTGGGGATGGCTTTCCCGGGATTCTCCAGGTCTCCGGACATGTTGACGCCGGCCATGATGCCGGTGACGGCCGGGAAAAAGACCGCGAACACTACCCAGAATCCGGCCGGCTCAAAAGGCTCCGAAGGGACCGAAGCCGCGGCTTCCACGCTGCCACCGAAAAACAGGGACAACAACGAAAGGGCGATGGCCCCCATAATGAAGTACTGGGCCCGAATGGCTGCACGGGCCGAGACCAGGGCAAGTACGGCCACCAGGATGGTGGTCACCAGTGCCGTGAACTTCTCATCCACGCCGAAGGCCGCAGAGAAGCTCTCCGCAAAGCCAATGGTGTACAGCGCCACGGACAACGCCTGGGCGAAATAGAGCGGAATGCCGACGGCACCGCCGGCCTCGATCCCGAGTGATCGGGATATCATGAAGTAGGCACCGCCCCCACCCACATCCTGGGCCGTCGCGATCGAGGATATCGACAGCGCGGTCAGGAATGTGATCGACGTGGACAGCGTGACGATTGCCAGCGTGCCCAGCAGCCCCACGTTCCCGACGACCCACCCGAAGCGCAGGTACATGATTACGCCGAGGATCGTGAGGATCGACGGCGTGAATACGCCTGCGAAGGTGCCCAGTCCGACGCTAGCCGGTGCCTTCGTTCCGTTGGGGGTGAGGTTCATTGCGTGCCGATGATACGGCTCGGACGATCAGAGCAGGAGTTCGGCCAGGAGGTAGTCCACGATCAGGATGTTCACGCACGCGGTGACCACGGCCTCCGTGGCGCCTCGACCCACTCCGTCGGCACCGCCCTTGGCAGAGAACCCTTTCCAACAGGCTACACTCGTGATCACCACGCCGAAGGCCAGGGACTTGGTCATTCCGTAAAACGCGTCAAAGGGGAGGAAGTACGCCCGGGCCCCGTTTATGTAGGATTCGAAGGACAGGTAGCCCAGGTACTCACCGGCAAAACCTCCAGCGGCCACGGCAATGAGGGTGGCCGCCACATACAGCGCGGGAAACATCAGGATGGCACCCGCCACGCGGGGCAGCACCAGATAGCCGATGGAGTTGATGCCCATCGCCTCCAACGCGTCGATCTGTTCCGTAACCCGCATGGTGCCCAGTTCGGCAGCGATGGAAGCGCCCACACGGGACGCCATCACCAGTCCGGGCACCAGCGCACACATCTCCAGCATCAGGGTCGGGACGACGATGGTGCCTACCGCGTCCGAGGACAGGATGACGTTCTGAAGCTGGTATGCGGTCTGAACCGTAACCACGATGCCTGCGAAAGCCGACGCGAGCATGACCACGGGCAGCGCATTGAAGCCGATTCGCACGGCCTGCTGGATGGTCAGATGGCGGTAGCTCCACATGTCGCCGCCGGCTCGGATGGCGCGTGTCATGAACATCCCGAAGTCGCCTACCTGGTGCAGCTGCTTTGCCAGTCCCTTCACGACTTTCTCCCCAGATGAGCGGCAAGCGTCCTGGTCAGATCCGACCACGAACCCGGGCGAACACCTTCAGACAGGTGCTTGCGGCCGATTCGCCAGGCCAGGTCCCACTGGTGAAACAGCGTCCGGTAGGCCGTCCACAACGAGTTCGAGGGGTCGTAGATGTGGGTAGCCTCGGAGGTAACCCCGTTCAGTTCCAGAATGCGAAAGCCCGTCCCTGCCTCCAGGGAGGCGGCGGAGGGAACGCGAAGGTCGAATCGCCCGAAGCTGAAACCGGTGTATTGGTCGGCGATGGTGGTGATGGTCTTGGTCAACGCGTCGGTCAGGTGCTTCCGGCCGTCGACGAACACGGCGCCTCGGCAATGGGTCCCGAGTTCCACCAGATGCACCACCTCGCCCGGGTTGGGGACGCAGTCCAGACGCTTGGCGTTGCCGCGCTCGTACACGGCAAGCATCGCGATGGCACGGGAGTCATCCAGAATGAGTTCATGCAGGGTGCGCATGCCGTCACCGGTCACGCTCGGGAATTGCTTCTCGGTGATGGAAAGGATCCTGCCTGCTCCCGTTTCCGGGTCCCGGTAGAAGAAGACGCCAAACTCCGCGCCGGGAATGTACCGCTGTACCACCGTCGCTCCGGTGGTCTCATCAAGGTGCCGAAGCACGTCCTCCGGAGTCCGGGCGATCGTAACCCCCCTTCCGCGCTCGCCGATGTCCGGTTTCAGCACGACCGGGAATCCGGAGTCGATGTCATCGAGGAACCGCCTGACGCCCTTCAGGCCTGCGGCCGGTTCCCTACTGGCCTCAAGAAGCATGTAGTCGGCAACCCACTCAGCAGGCAGGCCGTCCAGAATGGCCGATTTCGATTCGCCGACGAATCCGGAGTGCGGAATGGCGGGGTTACTGACCAACGGCGCCCGGATCGACCGGTAGCGTAGCGCCAGCAGGCCGCACCAGACCAATACCGGCGGATAGAACACCCAGGGAGGCCAGAATTCCCATTCGGTGAGCCTCTTCCATCGGCCGGCCAGGCGCCGCCGACCCTGGTGGGAGAAGAAGAGCGGCACCACACGGCTGCCCACAAAGAGGAGTAGCACCAGCGCCAGCACTACCCAGATGGCGTAGGCCTCGAAGGCATCGTAGTACCGGAGCACCCGGCGGCCGAGCAGCATGGCGGCACCGACAATCGCCGGAGTCCAGATCAGAGCAGCCACCAGGAAGTAGCCAAAGAACTTGAAGAACGGAGCCTTGAGAACGCCTGCCGCCAGATAGGTGGGAAGTCGGGTGCCGGGAATGAAACGGGCTACCAGGACGGCCCGAATGCCCTTCTCATCGAACCACTTCTCGCCAACCAGGAGCTTTTCGCTCGACACGAACCAGCGGAAGGGCGCCCGCGCGAGCATCGGACGCCCCAGCCAGCGCCCGGCGACATACAGACCTACATCGCCGATCACGATACCCAGCAGCGCGGCGATCGTGGCTTGCAGGAAGGTGAATGTGCCCCGCGCCGCCATCAGGCCGGATCCAATGGAGGCCAGGTCCTCGGAGGCGAAGGTGGCCACCGCAACGAGGACCATCAGCACCCCGACCGTGAATGGGCTTGCCGGGGGAAGTCGGCCGGCATCAAAGGGTTGGGCCGCTTCTGCCACCCGGTTCGGGTCTGCGTTGGCCCGCACCGCCACCTCACCACGCTCTGCGCGACGGACGAATGCGCCGATGGTCTCTGCCGTTTCCGAGGCGCGCGCGAAGGGCAGCGAGTGGCCGCCATCCGGGAGGCGAACGAATTCCGCCTGGGCCACCAGTCGGGCGTGTTCCACAGCGGCGGCGACCGGGACCAGTGGATCATCCTCGGCATGGATGATCTGCATCGGCCCATCAAACCGCTCCAGGATGCGGCGCAGGGGGCGCTGGTCCGTGTCGTAGAAGTTGCGTGCGTAAGGCACGCCCAGAACCGCATCGTCCAGCCATCCGAAATGAGGGGTTCCCTCCCGGAGGAGCCAGAGTCCCCCGAGTTGAAGCGCATGGATGGCGTGATTGAGGTGGTAGTCGCCGGTCAGTTCCAACTCCTGGACCCCGATGGCGGACAGCATGATGACCGAGCGGAATCGCTGCGGCGCTCGTTCCCAGGCCTCCAGAACAACCGCCCCCGACATCGAATAGGCCACGGCATGGGCGGATTCCACCTCCAGGCTGTCCATCCACGACAGGAGATACCGGCCGTGGGCCCGGGCCGAGTAATCAGGGATGTCCCGCGTTGACCGTCCGAACCCCGGGAGATCCGGAGTGAGCACCCGATATCCGCGGGAAGCAAGGGCCTCATGGAGCGACATCATCGAACGCGACGCCGCCGGGCTCCCATGAAGGAGCAAAATCGGCGTGTCTCCTGCAGCAGATTCTGCGAATGCCAGTCGGACTGACTGGCCCTCCACGTGAGCATCAGCCTCCACCTGAGGCAGTTCAACAACTTGCTGATCGACTCTGGGAGGCGGTTCCGGTCGAAGCCACCGCACGATCCCTGACAGAATCAACAGGCCTATGTAGATCCCGAAGGCCAGTCTCAACCGCCCACTCCGGCGCGCAGGTGCAGCCGTCATCCCGCTTTCAGCCTCGGGAGGAGGCGGCCTTGCGGTGGCGCAAGGTAGAGGGTGCCACCCCAAAATCCGGCGGCGGAGGACATCCCTGCAGCCGCAGGATGAACGCGATCAATGCGTAGTGGTGTACGGTATGGGCCTGCAGGTACTGCAGCTCGCGACGTGCCGTCGAGCGGCTCCATGGATCCTCGTCCCCGCCGTTGTCTGAGCCGTCCAGACAGACCTCGAGGTCGTCGTCCGCGCCGGGCATTTCCTGGAATCCATCCAGGAGTCCCTGCACCACCAGACCGGCATGAGCGCGGTCCCTGGCGATTTCCCCGTCCCGCTTCCGGGCGTCGTAGTTGACCCGCCCCTCGGGCAGTCCTGCCAGGAAACACTGATAGTGCTCGATGATGTGACGGAGATGGTCCCCGATGCCGCTCTCAAAAAACGGGGGCCTGCACTCGGTGAACTGTGCATCTGAAATGCTGTCAAGCAGCACCAGCGCCTGCCGGAGGTAGCCGACGTTGTGGGAAATCAGGCTGGACGTACTCATGCGGCCGGGGCACCATCTACGGGACGAAACGAACGGAGAACCTGAGCCTTCAGATCCTCTGCCAACGCTTTGCGGGACGCCCGGATGAGGGGCTGGTCCGAGAACGTGATTCGCGCATCAAAGTGGGGCATCCTAAGAAGTCGATAGAGGTGATCCATGAATGTCATGTCGCCCCACCAGCACACGGTCAACGAGGCGTTGGCCGGTGGTTTGGTGGCGTACCAGAGCGTCGCGGCATGGACGGGGCGCCCTGATCGGGCCGGGACTTCCAGCAAGCCGCCGTGAAACCGGCCCACCGATCCTCCCGAACCGGACGTGCCCTCCGGGAAAATGGTTACACCGGAGCCGTCATTCCAGACGCCATCCAGCGTCCTGTTGATGCGGGACAGGTCCCGTTTGTTACGCCGTTCGATGAAAACAGTACCGGTGAGGCGAGCCAGCGCACCGAAAAGGGGCCAGTTGGCAATCTCCGCTTTCGACACGAACCGTGTCCGAAGGACCCGGCGAATCAAGAGGATGTCCATGTACCCGAGGTGATTGGCAACCAGGACGAACGGCGGTGCTGGAGGACGGCCTTCAACCGACAGGCGCATCCCCGTGAGGAAGCATCCGATGGCGACGGTGGTATCCATGATCCGCGATACCGCGGCTGCACGCAGGCGGGGGAACGGGGTGAGCAGCAGACACGCTACAAGCATCAGGGTGGCTCCCAGCGCGGTCAGCAGTATCCCGCTCAGGCGGAGGATCGCCCGGACATGGCTCAAGAGCGCTCGCATCGGGGGCTAGGCCCGGAATCCGGTGAAGAAGGCCAGCCGCGCAGGTGACATGGTAGCCAGGTCGAAAAGGGCCAGGTAATCGATGGTCCCGAACACGCGGTCGATGGCGGGCTCGCTGCAAATCGTGGCTCCCAGGCTGAGGTAGGCGCGCATCAACCTGGGAATGTGGGCGGAGCCGGGATCGGGGTCGTCAATCAGGCAGGAGAGAGGAGGCAGTGGGTGTACCCGGTAGCGCGAATCCAGCTGGTTGTTGGCTTCCAGCTTTCGGAAGACCCGCGTTGCCTCGTGCGGATCCTGGCTCGTCAGCGAGCAACACCCAAAGAGGAATCCCAAACGGTTGTGTCGGACGTAATGCCCGAGCCCCTGCCACAGCAGGTAGAGCACCTTGAGGTTGCGGTGGCGACGGTCGATGCACGCGCGACCTATCTCAAGCGCAGCATCGAGAACCGGATGGGGCAGATCCTCGAGTCGGAATTCGGTGGCGGAGTAGAATCCCTCTCCCGCCGCGGCCATCCCGGCCGTTTGCATCCGGTAGGTCCCGACCACAGCGTTCGAGTCTTTCTCCCGGATAATGAGGTGATGGCAGTGTGCATCGAAGCGGTCGCAGTCGAGACCTGTCCTGTGTGAGGCTTCAAGGCCCTCTTCGAGCTCAAGATTGAATACCTCGTAGCGAAGACGCTGGGCCGCCTCGAGACTCTCGATGCCGGTGGCAAAGTCCAGGCGGTACGGCCCCGACTGCGGGGGCAGCGGTGGAATGCCTCCGGGCGACCGGCGGGCGGCGGCGCTGGTTGAGACAGGGACATTCATGGAGTGACGGGATCGATCGATGAGACCTCGACCCACTCCAGTCCGGGGAGGGACCAGCGCGTACCCGAAACGGTGACAGGCCGTGCAGCCATTCTGGCGAGGGTGGTCCTGTCGAGCCCGGAAATGAGGATCGGCGTATTGGTGCGGTCACCGCCTGGGTGCAGCATCGGGGGCACGCCGCCCAGGATGCAGTGACGGGCGCAGGCCGCGTGAACCGGACCGTGGGCCGGGTTCATCACGCCCAGAAAGCATTTCGAGCCCACGATCTCCCCGTCAAATTGCGCTGGCCCCAGGCGAACAGGAAGCCCCTGAAATACCTGGTCCCCGGTCAATTCGGCCGAGCCTGCCACAACCTCCACCATGCGAGTTTCTCCGCGCATGATCAGGGTCCCTTTAAGACGGACACCTGATCCGGGGCCGAGTCCATCAACGTCGCTCAAGTCGGCTTCGTGCTTTCCCGTGCCAACCAGGAGGAGGATGCCGCCGTTCGACTCCTGCAGGTGCGGATGGGGATTGGAGCGAAAGGTGCCCTCGAAAGTCTGGACGTTTCCAAAGTCAAACCGAGAGGCGTCAAACTGCTGGGCGGTGACGAGGAGGTAGCCGGAGAGCAGCAGCAGAAGTGCCAGGAGCGGCAGCAACCAGCGCAGCAATCGCCTCGACGGGCCCGGCAGCCGATCCACATACCCGATGTAAAAGGAGTCAGGCATCAGCTTCGGGGGTTGCAGGCCCGTCGGCCGATGGCACTGCAGGGGGTGGGAGCGGTGGAGCTCCCGGCACGGAGACCGGGGTGGCGGAGAGCCCCGGCTCGATGGGTGTTGGATCCACGAATACGATGCCCCGCTCGACTTTCAGCTGAAACGTGGGCACGCGTTCGGTAAATGGAGATGGGGCACAACCGGTCTCCACGTCATACTCGTATCCGTGCCAGGGACAGACAATGCATCCGTTGATCACGCGCCCCTCGCCGAGCGGGCCACCCTGATGCCGGCAGGTGTTGGAGACGGCCGAAAGCCGGTCATTGTGTCGAAATACCGCGATTCGGTCACCATGGGCTTCGATCATGCGGGCCCGTCCCTCGGCAATGGCATCCGCCGGGCCGACCTCCAGCCATGATCCGGCGCCTGGTGCTTGAACCAGGCCTTCCGGACCGGTCCGCGCCGCGGCCAGATGCAGGACACCCAAAATCACAGTCCCGGCCGCCGTCATCCAGAACCACGCATCGGAGCCGGGTTGCTGGGATATGCCGAAAACCACGTGAGCCACCAGGAGGACGTAGGCCGCGTAGACACCGAGGTGAAGGCGTTTCCAGGTCTCCGGCGACAGTCTGGACAGCCAGAAGTCATGACTCGTGGCCGCCATGACGAACAGGATGATGAGCGCCGCCAACCCGAACACCTGAAACGGGATGGTTCCGGTACCCTCTGGGGCTCCGCCTCCGGAAAGAATTGAAACGAGCGGGTTGAGGATGCCGAGCGAATGGAACTGTACCGTGGCCAGCACCGCATGCGCCAATGCCAGGATGAACATCAGCACCCCGAGGTGCCGGCGGTTGTAAAGGAGGGTTGCTGCAGCGGGTGTCAGTCGGTGCAGGGGACCAATCGCCAGGATGACATGCAGAAGCAGGAAGGCCGCGGAGGAGAGCCCCCGGATCAGGAGGGTCTCGATGGTGGCATCCGGGAAAAGCAGAAACCCGATCCCGATGAACAGGACCAGATAGGCGCTCACCAGACCGCCGGCAACGAGGTCGTACTTCCGTTTCTGGGGATTCCATCCCACCGCTGAGAATGCGTGTCCCATCAGGTGCCGGGGGTTGCGCCGAGGGTGAGCCATCCCATGACGAACAGGGCCAGTGCCGCCAGCATCGTCAACGCCATCAGGGACGGTTGCACGCGGTACGGCAACCGTGAACGGGATCCGTCATGCGGTGCGGAGTAGGGAGCCGGTCTCAGCCCTCCCTGCCGTCGCAGGCTTCCCAGGATGAGTGGCCAGAGGGCGATGACGCCGGGCGTGATCAAGACCCGAAACCCCCAGGAGCCCCCGCGGACGTCCGGGTCGTGCGTGTCCAATCCTCGAGCGTGGGCCCAG
>JABDJZ010000472.1 GCA_013003255.1 Rhodothermales bacterium | reverse complement strand
ATGACCTGTACCCGGATTTTCTCACGCGGTTGGAGCAGATTGATCCGGCCTGGAACACGTTCGCCGTTCTGGATTGGCCCCCCTTGGGCACTACGAATGCCAACGGCCCCCTTTTCAGCGATCTGATTGACGTCAAGGTGAACGTCAATGGAGACACCATGGGGTATCCAGCGGGAGATGCGCTGTCATGCCGAGTTGCGGCACAGTATCTCTCAAGCGAGCCTGTTGATGCCGCCTTTGTCTACCTGGGAAATCCGGACGTCGCGTCGCACGATCACGGGACCTATGCCGAACCCTACAGGGAGGCGATTGAAGAGGCGGATCGATGTGTAGGACTATTGGTCGATGCGCTGGAGTCACGCCCGGACATAGGGGAGGAGGACTGGCTGATCCTGTCGAGCACCGACCATGGCAGAAACGAGGATGGCGGGCATGGCGGGGATTCCGAGGAGGAACTCACCATCTACTACCTGGCGAGTGGGGCGTCGGTCGACAATCAGGCAACGGGTGTCCCGGAAATCGTGGATGTTGCCGTGACGGCACTGGCGCACCTGGGTGTGGCCATCGCGCCGGACTGGAAGCTGGACGGCAAGGTGATGGGCCTCAAGCGCTGATCAGTCTTCGAGGGGCGATGCCTTCGGCAGACTCACCCGCCGTTTCATGGCCGAGAAGCGTAGGCTGTTTTTTTATATGTCCGTCACCGTGAGCCGGATCGGCTCGCCCAGCTCAAGGCCCCCCATGAACCAGTAGACCAGGCCGCCTATCAGCGCGGCCGTGGCATAGAAGCCGCCCTTGATGATGGCGGGCACCTCGCGAACCAGCAGATCCCGGACAACCCCTCCGCCTGTGGCAGTAAGCGCAGCCATGAACATGACTCCGATGGGCCCGAGGCCAAATGCGTGGCCTTTTGCGGCTCCGATTGCGGCGAATACCCCCAAGCCGATGGCGTCTGCGACCATTACCCGGTTCCATCGTCGTGCGATAGGGGGGGCGGCCCGGAATACCAGTACTCCGCCCACCACGCAGACGATGAGGTAGAGTTCATCCTGAAAAACGGCAGGAGGAGTAGCACCCAGCATCATGTCCCGAATGACGCCACCGCCGACCCCGGTAGAAACGGCCAGGACCATGAAGCCCAGAAAATCCAGTTGATGCCGATTGGCCTGAAGGGCACCCGACACGGCAAAAACCAGCGTGCCGATGAGGTCCAGCAGATAGATCAATTCCATGTCAACCGGTCGTTGGGCCACTGCTCATCGCCGCGGCCCCAGCGAATTCGCGATGCTGCAGGTGGTTGATCAGGAACTCGTGGAGGCTGGCAGCGGCCTCTCCGCGCGCATCAGAACCCCGATACAAACCGATGTGAGCTGAGAATGGCTCGGGGAGGCCTGCCTCCGTCCCCAGCACCACCATATCTGACGTGGTGGCGGACTCCGCGATCATGCCCAACCCGAGGCCGGCTCGAATGGCGGCCTGCGTGGCCAGGAGGCTTGAGCTCGAAAACACCACCTCCGTAGCTACTCCCTGATCAGCCAGGGCCTGCATCGCGGACCGGCAACCGACGCACGGAGAGTCGGACGGGTCTATGATGACCGGCAACGGCACCGCGTCGCTGAAATCTGACTCCGCACTGCGCGCCCATACATAGGCTTCCTCCCAAAGCGGTGTAGCAGGCAGTTCCGAATAGGCCGTGTTGGCGATCGCGAGGCACAGGTCATTGGACTTGATACGTCGTGCCAATTCCCAACTGGTGGAGACTTCGAGTTCAATCCGGATGCCGGTCGCCAACCTGCCGAACCGGGTCAAAAGACGCACAAGGCTTCCGTGGGCCACCTCCTCCAGCACGCCCACACGGACGGTCCCTTCGGCCTCGGTGAGGCTGAGGCGCGCAAGGGCTTCCTCATTCAGTTCAAGGATCCTTACTGCGTATCCGTGGAGCACCTTGCCTGTCTCGGTGAGGGTGGAGGTCCGGCCACTCCGATCGAACAGTCGGGTGTCCAGCTGTTCCTCCAGCCGCTTTATCTGAACCGAGAGGGCCGGCTGAGATCGATAGAGACGTGCGGCCGCTTCCGTGTAGGACCCGGTCTCAGCAATGGTCACAAACGTCCGCAATTGTTCGATGGACAGCGTCTCGAGCATGTGGTATAGACAAACGTTATGGAAGCGATTGATAGAATCAATGAATCTAATGTTGGTCGGACCCATATGATCCACGCATCTACGAAGAACCCTGTAATCATCTACCTGCATGCGCATTCTCTCCTCGGGTCGCCTCACCCTGATTGCCGCCTTCGCCGCCATCTACCTCATCTGGGGATCGACCTACCTCGCGATTGTATTTGCCATCGAGTCCATGCCGCCGCTGCTCATGTTGGCCGGCCGTTTTGGCGTGGCAGGGATCGTGGTGTTTGCCTGGGCGCTCTGGAAGGGGATTCCGGTTCCGACGGGAGAGGAGTGGCGGAATGCCGCGGTGGTCGGCACGCTGACGCTTGCCGCGGGAACGGGGGCTGTGGCCTGGGCCGAGCAATGGGTACCCTCCGGGGTCGCCGCATTGTTGGTGACCACGGTGCCCATCTGGATGGTGCTCCTGGAGTGGAAATGGAAGGGGGGCACCCGTCCTGCGCCTCCGGTGTGGTGGGGCTTGGGTCTTGGCCTTGTGGGCATCGTCCTGCTGGTTAATCCCTCTGAGGCCGGCCTCGGTGGAAGCCGGCAGGTGGTGGGCATGCTGGCCATTCTTGTTGCTGCAATCACGTTCTCGATCGGAGCGATTCTTGGCCGGGAGTTGGCACTGCCATCGCGTCCTCTCATGTCTACCGCGGCTCAGATGCTCACCGGTGGACTCGCCCTTGCCATAGCCGGAATCCTCCGCGGTGAGACGGTTTCATGGGGCACCATCACGGCCGAGTCCTGGGCAGCCTGGGCCTACCTGATGGTATTTGGCTCCATCATCGCGTACGGATCGTTTGTCTGGCTCATGAAGAATGCCAAACCCTCCCACGTTTCCACGTATGCCTATGTGAACCCGGTGGTTGCGGTTGTCCTGGGTTGGTTTCTGGGCGGCGAGACGCTTACCGGTGCCATGTTCTTCGCCATCGCCCTGCTCCTCACGGCCGTGCTCCTCATTACCCGCTTTGGTGGGTCGAGAGTCGGTAAGGTGCGGGCGCGCTCCCGCATGGCCAACCGCTCCGGAGCCATTCTCAACGCCTTCGCGCACAGCATGGACCCGGCCGTGGATTCGATGGGCCGCAGGCCTTTGTCTGCAGGGCGTCGGTTTCGGGTCACCTTCGAGGCCTTCGCGCACAGCATGGACCGACCGGCGGAGTCCCTGCCGAGGACGTAGGGACCCGCCCCCAAGGAGGGACCCGCCCCCGACGAGCCGCCCCCGAGGAGGGACCCGCCCCGAAAAGGGACCCGCCCATGCCAAGGGACGTTCTTCGCGCATGCATGCGAAAATCCAGATAACCCGGCTTCCCGGGGTGACCGCGATGCTGGTCGCTCTATGGTGGGGGTTCGCGGGTCCCGCCTTTGCCCAGTTTGCATCGTCTGACGCCTTTGTGGACTCCCTGTCGGCCGCGGCTTCCGTGGCTGATACACAGGAGCGGGATACCGGTCTGGATGTGCTCTTTGATTCGCTCGCGGCCAACGGCCAGATACCGTTCCGGATGGAGACGGAAGCGGTGTTCCTCTACCGTGGCGGTGCGTCCAGCCTTGGTGTGGCCGGTGACTTCAATGGCTGGAATCCCTCCAACGGTCCGGCTTCCAGGCTTGGATCATCGGACGTCTGGATAAGGCGGGAGAGCTTTCCGGCCGACGCGCGGCTGGACTACAAATTTGTGCGAAACGGATCGCAGTGGATCCTCGACGCGCGGAACCCTTTTCGCCAGCGCGGGGGCTTTGGGGACAACTCCGAGATCCGGATGCCGGAATACGTTCCCTCGCCCTGGGTAACCCGGGTAGCCGGCCGGGCCAACGGTAGCTATTCGAACTCCCAAACGCTGGCCAGCGCCGCTCTGGGGTACGCGGTGACCTACCGCGTGTACACGCCTCCGGGATACGAGAGTGGTGCCATCCAGAATCATCCCGTCCTGTATGTCACAGACGGGCACGAGTACGCGGACGATCTCACGGGGAGCCTGCGCATCGTGCTGGACAACCTGATCGCGGAAGGCCGGATTGACCCCGTCATTGCGGTCTTTATCGATCCCCGGGTGGGTGGGTCCAATCTGCGTGCTTCGCAGTATGTGGAGAACCCGTACTTCGCGTCGTTCGTGGCTGATGAACTCGTTCCCGTGATTGACCAGGAGTATCGAACGAATCCCGCGGCCGACGCGCGCGCCATTCTGGGGACGTCGCTGGGTGGGTTGAACGCGGCCTATTTCGGCG
>JABDJZ010000125.1 GCA_013003255.1 Rhodothermales bacterium | reverse complement strand
CTCATCGCCATTGCCCGCAAGACATCCCTGTCGGAGGCCTCCCGAGAGGTCTTGTTGGATGCCGCCGAGGCCCTGCCCTCCAGCACCGATCGCGCCCGGGTCCTTCGGGCCATCATCAACTGATTCGCTCCCATGAAGTACCTGTCTCTCCTGCTTCTGGCCTTCCTGGTTCACCAGGCTCCGGCCCAGACCACGTTTGATCACCACTGGAAATGGAACAACAACGACTCGCGCCTCGAGGTGGACCTCGAGGGAGACATCCTGTTCGCCCGGGACTATCGCAGCGTTGAGTCGATGTCGCGAGATGCGCTCATCCGTATTGAGCGTAGGGAGCGTCGTCGGGACCGGGATCTGAAGATCGAGCGGAAGGGGGGCGAGATTGTCTACGAGTACCGACGCGAGGGAAAACGCATTCCCTACGACCAGGCACGCGAGGAGATCGGCGATTTTCTCCTCTCGGTAGTTCGTGACGGCGGACTGGATGCAGAGCGGCGCGTAGGCATCCTCCTCGAGGACGGTGGCGTGTCCGCGGTCATGGCCGAGGTGCGTCTGGTTGAGAGCGGTTCGGGTGCCGGCCGGTATCTGTCCGAATTGGTCAGGCAGGCCGATCTCGACACGGACGAGTTGGAGGAAGTAGCGGCGCTGGCGGCGAGCCACGTCCCCTCCAGCGGCGATCGGTCGCGCCTGTTGATGTTGGCTGCCGATGACTTTCAAGGCTCCCGTGCTACCGAGTCGGCCTGGATGAAGGCGGCCAGTTCCATCCCGTCATCCGGAGATCGCTCCCGGGCCCTGATGCGCGCCATTGATGCCGGAATGAACATCCAGGCGACGGCCGGAATCATCAGTGGAATTCCGTCCTCAGGCGACAAGACCCGAGTGATCCTGCACGGACTGAAGTCAAACCCGAGTCCAGACGCAGTAGCCGCCCTGGTCAACGCTTCCCAGACCATTTCTTCCAGCGGCGACCGCACCCGTGCGCTACTGGCCGCGAGCCCTCACATTTCGGAGAGTTCGGCCGTTCGCCAGGCGTTCGTGTCCAGTGCCCGGTCGATTTCGTCGAGCGGCGACAAGGCCAGGCTGCTACTTCGCGTTTTTCAGGGGGATCAGCTCAGTCAGGACGTCCTCATCGATGCGCTGGGCGTGGCAACGACCATCTCGTCGAGTGGGGACCGGGCACGCGTCCTTGTTGCAGCCAGCCGGCACGTGGACGGAGAGGCCGCAGAGCGAGCCTACCTGGATGCCGCTGAGGGAATCTCGGGATCGTCGGATAGAAGTCGGGCCCTGCGAGCCCTCATCTCGGGGTCGTAACCGGACGGCGGATGCCGTAATCTGGAGGGATGACCCTCCAACTGACAGCCCGGGACCAGGCGCTTCTTAACGGAGAAGAAGGCCCCGCCGCGCGGATGGCAATGTCCATCCTGCACCGGATGCTTCCCGTGTTCGGCGTGGACCGCTTCATGGATATCGAGGCGGCGCACATTGACTCCACAGTCTACATGGGTGTGGCCACCATGGAGTACGCGGAGCGTCTGGCGGAACTGGGAGCCAAGGTCTCGGTGCCCTCGACCCTGAACGTTTCCGGTGTCGACGAGCACGGATGGCAGGAATGGGAGGTGCCCTCCGAGATCGCTGCGAACGCCATTCGACAGATGCGGGCCTATGAATCGATGGGCTGCATCCAGACATGGACCTGTGCGCCCTATCAGACCGAGCATCGCCCCACATTCGGTCAGCAGATAGCCGCAGGCGAATCAAACGTCATCGGCTTCTACAACTCGGTGATCGGCGCCCGGACGGAGCGCTACCCTGATCTCCTGGACATCTGTGCGGCCATCACCGGCCGCGTACCTGCTACCGGCCTGCATCTGGACGAAGGCCGCCGGGGCACGGTCCTGTTTGAGATGAAGGACATCCCGTTGGCCTTGCAGGAGGACGATTCCTTCTACCCGGTTCTGGGACACTTTCTGGGTCGAAATGCCTCGGACGGCATTCCGGTGGTGGCGGGCATGGAGGTCAGTCCGACAGAGGACCAACTCAAGGCCGTCTGTGCAGGCGGAGCCTCGGCGGGTGCCATTGCGCTGTTTCACCTGGTGGGCATCACGCCCGAGGCACCCACGGTGGCGGATGCCTTCGGTGGGGGGGAGTCCCCGCGTACTCTGCCCCTCACCATGGAGGCGCTGCGCGCCGCACATGCGGAGCTCTCAACCGCCGACGGTCAGGACCTGGACCTCGTAGTCCTGGGAAGCCCGCATTTCTCGATCGACGAGTTTCGCGCCCTGGCCCCGCTGGTGAAAGGGCGCCGGAAGCATCCTGACGTGGAGTTCCTGATCACTTGCAGTCGGGCCGTGCGCATGATCGCCGAACACGTGGGACTTATCGAACCCCTGAAGGAGTTCGGCGGTCGCGTGACGGTCGATACATGTCCGTTGACGTCACCCATGCTGCCCTCCAGGATCAAGCATCTGATGACCAATTCGGCCAAGTACGCCTACTATTCGCCGGGATTGCTGGAGGTCGATGTGACCTATGGCAGACTGTCCGATTGCGTCGACTCCGCGGTGGCCGGGCGCGTGGGTCGGGATGACTCGCTGTGGGCCTGATGGGTAGCAAACAGCGGATAGCGGGCGAACTCGTTGTGGCCGGAACGGCGGCTGGAATCACCCTGGCCAGCAGTGAACCGTTGAGCTTCTGGGGTGGCTATGATCAGCGGACGGGCGAGATCATCGACCGACGCCATCCGCTCTCCGGAAGCATCTCGGCTAATCGCATTCTGGTTCTGCCCTACACGCGAGGGTCCAGCACCTCGACCGCCATTCTGTTGGAATCCGTGAGGGCGGGCGTAGCGCCGGCGGGACTGGTCACGGATCGGGCGGACGTGTTTCTGTCCCTGGCCTCCGTGGTAGCCGGCGAGATGTACGAGGCCAGTTTTCCAATCC
>JABDJZ010000104.1 GCA_013003255.1 Rhodothermales bacterium | reverse complement strand
GTTCTGGGCCAGTGCCATGGTGACCGGGAGTTCTGCTCCAGCGGCTTCCGGCTCCGTATCCGTGGCGTAGGCTCCCACCGACATGAACGTCAGGCCGAGACCGTCCGTACCTGCCGCCAGATTGCCGGACCAGGGCTCGTAGAAGACCGTCGTTACGTTGGCACCATCCAGATTCACGTATTCCCAGACCGTGTTGTACTTCCGGTTGGTGAGCTTGTAGACACCACCGCCCCAGACAGCCACGAAGAGTGGACCTTCTTCTCCCGGATGGAAGGCCAGCGAACGGGCCTCGCGGAACGGGAAGAGTCCGCCGTTCAGTTCCTGCCAGTTGCCGCCGAGATCCATGGACCGGTAGACGCCGCGCGCGGTGGCTGCCCAGAGCGTCGGCTTATCCGGTGTGGCCGGGTCAAACTCGAGGTCGAAGACCTGGATGCGACCATCATCGGCGAGGCCCTTGCCTTCAAGGCGCGACCACGTGAGGCCGAAGTTGTCCGTGGCGTACACACCGTTTCCGAAGGTCCCGGCGAATACCACGCCCCGCTTGGTGGGATGGCTGGCCAGTGCCCAGGTGACATCCGAGCTGGCGCCCGGGAGTTCTCCGGCCAGGTGCCAGGTCTCGCCCCCGTTCAGCGAGCGGAATATCCGCCCCCGGTCCGCCGACGCGTAGAGCGTTCCATCCGGACCTTCTTCGATGGCATAGACGATGTAGTGGCCCGTTGAGAGACCCGTCTCGTCCTCGAAGATCATTCCGGACCAGGTCCGACCACCGTCGGTCGACCGGTAGATGCCCTCGTACCCCCAGGTGGCGATGAAGACGTCATTCGATGCCGTGGTGATGGCGTCATTGACGATCACCGGTTCAGGGAGTCCGGCATTGGCCTCGACCCAGAGCTGCACCGAAGTCTGTCCCGGGGGGATGCCACGGTAGACACCGCGGTTGTAGGTCCCGACCACGGGGTGCACGTTTCCGGCCTCGTCGCGCCAGAACGTTCCTGCCTGGATCTGAACCTTGGCTGGGAACTGCTGCGGGATGAGCGCCTCGAAACTCGCCGTAGAGGTGTTGTTGGTGGGGAAGCGGTCGACTACGGCCGAGCCGTGCTTGACCTCGGCCGTGTTGGTCACCGTACCGTAGTACGGGTACTGCACCGTGGCGCGGAAGCTGAGCATGGCCATCTCACCGGGCCAGAGCTCACCCACTTCCCAGGTTACCTTGCCGTTGGTCAGGAAGACGTTACCCTGACTGTAGACCTCGGTGCCTTCGCCGAAGACCAATGAGGCCGGCAGGTCATCCGTCACGATGACGGATGGCGCGTTCCCCGGTCCGCTGTTGGTGACCTGGATCTCCACCAGAATGGCATCGCCGATTGTGGCACCCTCGGTATCACTGAACCGGTTGAAGATGGCCAGGTCCGCGTGGTCTCCCGTGCCGGGCGTGCCGTCGAACTGGGTTAGTCCCAGCTGCTGCTCGAACGGACGGAGGATGTCCGGAAGCGTCTTGTAGCCGAAGCGGCCCACTGCCGGCACCTCTGCGAGATCCGTCACCGCCTGTCCAAGACCATCGTCAATCACGTAGGTGTGATCACCGGTGTGTCCCATCGGGACGAAGATCTGCGGGTGATCAAACGGCGCCTTGTGGAAGCGCACACGCTCATCGGTGAGGCTCAGCATGAAGGATACCAGGGCGTCCTTCTCGTAGTCCGACAGGTACAGGTCGCCGATGGCCGGGTGGAGGAAGTCCACGTTTTCCTCGGCAAAGTCACCGCCGCGGTCAAAGAAGTCCACCACCTGCCTGAGCGTGGCAAATCCACCGTTGTGCATGTAGGGGCCGGTCAACTCCACGTTGCGGAGCCCAGGCGTCTTGAAGGCGCCTTCAATGGCCACTTTCGGACGACCGGTGAGCGGCTCGTCAAACGTGGACGGGTCCACAAAGAAGTCGTCAAACTTGGGACCACCTTCGTACTGCTCGGAGAAGGTCAGGTCATTGCCGAAGTCATCGTCCCGTCCCTGACCGGCGTCGTCGTCGAACTTGCGCACACCGATGTTGGTGCTGCCGCGATCATGGATGGCCACCTTGCCATCCCGGCGCCGGAATGTGTTCACGAGTGCGTCGCGGTCCTTCTGTCGATGAAGGTCGAATC
>JABDJZ010000085.1 GCA_013003255.1 Rhodothermales bacterium | reverse complement strand
CGTTCGCGCCGTCCACGTTCGCCGCGCCCGCGCCAACCGCCGCGCTCGCGCCAACCGCGGCGCCCGCGCCAACCGCCGCACCCCACAACTCCCGCATAGGCCGCCGAAGCACCAGTCGCCCCTCCATCAGCGACCGGTCAAAGTTCAGAAACCCATTGACCAGATAGATCTCCTCCGCCGAGCAGTCCAGCAAGAACTTGCACTCCTCGTCACCCTTCCGATGATCAATAGTCCAGATGGCCCCGACAAGACCGGTGTCCGCGGTCCCAACGAAGATGTCAATCTCCTCGCCATCGCTGGACTCAGTCCCATTGATGAACCCGTAGTCGATGGGGTAGACAATGTCCGCGTGTACCGGGTGCACAGAATGGCGGGGGCGGTCGAGCGTGACGCCGTTCGTACGGATCAACGCTTCCCACGCCGCCCAATCCGTTCGATCTGACCAGTCATTGAGTAGGGGCTGCTTCATAGCGGCAAACACGCGCTCCATTGCGCTTGGATCCATTACTTTGGCCCGACAACCCAACGACAGAGACCCATGCGACGCCCCATCGCGCTGCTACCCCTGCTTCTCCTCCTGGCGATGCCGTTTCAGGCCGCGTGTCAGGATGCCGTCTTTCCAGGCGAAATCTGGGAGCGGGCACCCGCCGCGGAGTACGGCTGGGACCTCGATCAACTCCAAGGTGTGAACGCGTTTGCGCGGGACTCCTCCAACACCACAGGCCTCATGGTCGTCGACCGGGGAAAGGTGGTTCTTTCGTTCGGCGACGTGGAAGAACTCAGCTATCTGGCGTCGGTCCGGAAGTCCATCCTGGCGATGCTGTACGGCGAGCACGTCGAGAACGGGACGATTGATCTGTCACAGACCCTGGCGGACCTCGGAATGGATGACGTGCAGGGGCTGTCGGATGCGGAGAAGCAGGCCACCATCTTCGATCTGATCACGGCGCGGTCAGGGATCTACCACCCGGCCTCCAATGCTGGAGACAACTCGGCCGACGCCCCACCGCGTGGATCCCAGGAGCCCGGTAGCTACTTCCTGTACAACAACTGGGATTTCAACGCGGCCGGCGCTGCCTTCGAACAGACTACGGGGCGCAATATCTACGACGAGCTGGAGCGCCAACTGGCGCTACCCCTCCAGTTTCAGGACTGGAATCGCGACGTACAGCGGAAGTCGGGCAACACCTCACGCTCCCGGTACCAGGCCTACCACGTGTGGCTGTCAACGCGGGATATGGCGCGAATCGGCTACCTGATGCTGAGCGGCGGCGAGTGGGATGGCCAGCAGGTTCTCCCCGAGGGTTGGGCCCAAACGATCACCACCATCGTGACCCCTGTCGAGGAAATGAATCCCGCACGCTTCCGGGAAAACGAGTTTGGCTATGGGTACATGTGGTGGGTCTGGGATGGACCTGAGGCCACGGGTCCGTTCGAAGGCGCCTACACCGGTCGGGGCGCATATGGCCAGTACATCACGGTCCTCCCGGCCCTCGATGTGGTCGTTGCCCACAAGACCAAGTCGGCGTATGGTCGGTCTACCGGCTGGGATACCTACAGCGGAATCTTGGAGCGCATCGTGGCGGCGAAGCGTTGATATTCCGGCTTCACAGGCCCGAGGGCGAAGTGGTTACGCGACCGTTGCTTGACTATTATGGGCCTCATTATCGGAGCCTGGCGATGAAACGAGTTCTCGGCCTTCTGCTTCTTGTAGCCGCCCGTGCGCAGCCGCCACAGACATACGAACTCGTGGTGGCATCCGAGCGCGACGGAGGCGAAATGGCCTTCTATCTGACCGACGTCGACACCACGTCCTGGGAGGTGATCGTCCCATCCGACACCGGGCCGTACGGGCCCGAATGGAGTCCGGATGGCCAGACCCTCGCCTACACCGCCGAGGTGGATTCCGTGCGCACCGTGGTTTTCCTGAAGGACGGGGTCTACGAGACTCCGGTCGAGAACGGAGCCTTTGGAGCGAGTACCGGTGGCTTCAGTCCGGACGGAACCCGCTTCCTCTATTCGAGGCGTTCGGAGCGGGCCGTCAGTGATGTGATGATGCTGGACCTGACCACCGGTGAGGCCACGCAACTGACCAACACCGGTGACTACAACGCCGCGCCGGTCTTCACGCCGGACGGCGGTTCGATGGTGCACTGTCGACAGCACACCGAGACCCGGGACGGCGAAGAAGTGAGGAACGGGGACATCTTCCGGACGGATCTTGAGACAGGCGAGATCACTCGACTGACCACCGCGCCGGAGTTTGATTGCCTGGCCCATGTCTCACCAGCCGGCGACGAGGTGGCCTACCATTCCTGCGGGGAGGGCGGCTGCCGGATCCGCGTCGTCGGTATCGATGGCACCGGGGATCGCCTGCTCTTGGATGTCGAAGGCAGCTGGCCCCGCTGGTCACCGGACGGCGCGTGGATCGCCTTCACCGGCACCATCGACGGCAACACCGACATCTGGATTGTTCGACCGGATGGGACCGAGCTTCGGGCTGTAACCACTGGGCCTGGGCGCGATGAGGTCGCGGCCTGGCGGCCAACGGGAGACTAGGGAGCCTGACGGTCGCCTGCAGGCTAGGCGGGTCATTTCGGTTATGCCTGTCCGGAGCCCGGGTCAAGCTGATGGACGAACATCAACAGCTTGAATGTGTATGGACAGGCGAAAGTATGCACACGGCCTCGTGGGACGAACCAACATTGTGATCGACGATGACCTCATGGACGAGGTCTTGCGTGTCACTGGCATCCGCACACGGCGGGAGGCGGTGGATCGAGCGTTACGAACCCTGCTCGCCCGCGAGCGGCGGCAGGAGGTACTTCAGTATCGCGGGAAACTGAAGTGGGGTTGGCACGAAATGAGCGAAGGCGATGACCGTCGTTGATTCGTCCGTCTGGATTGACTACTTCAACGGTACCTCAGCCAACCAGGTCGACCAATTGGAGGTGCTTGTCCGGGAGGATGAGGTTTTAGTCGGCGACGTCGTTGCCCTGGAAGTACTGCGTGGGTTCCGTCGGGGGGACGACTACGCGACCGCCAGGCGACTCCTGAGCCTATTCCCCTCGGCCAGCATGCTCGGGCCGGAACGTACCGACCGCGCCGCCAATCGCTACAGAGAACTGAGACGCCTCGGCGTGACCCCCAAGAACACCGTCGACCTGATCATTGCCTCCTACTGCATAGACGAAGGGCTTCCCCTACTCCACGCCGATCGGGACTACGATCCGTTCACCGAGCACCTGGGACTCCGGACTGCCTGATCAGCAGACAGCGAAGCCTCAGTCTTCCTTCGGCGCCGTAACCGCAATGTGCAGGTCCTTCAGCTGATGCGCATCCACCGCATCCGGTGACACCACCATCGGCTCCTGTGCGCTCTGCGTTTTGGGGAAGGCGATGACGTCGCGCAGGGACTTGGCACCGGCCATTAGCATGACGATGCGGTCGAGTCCGAACGCAATCCCACCGTGCGGCGGTGCGCCGAACCGGAATGCGTCCAGCAGGAAGCCAAAGCGCTGCTGCGCCTCTTCCTCATCGATCCCAAGGGCGGCGAACATCTGCCGCTGGATGTCCGGATTATGGATACGGATGGAGCCGCCGCCGATCTCGCTGCCGTTGAGCGTGATGTCGTAGGCCCGCGCCCGAACGGAGCCGGGGTCGGTGGCCATCTTCTCCATGTCCTCCGCGTGAGGCGACGTGAAGGGGTGGTGCATGGCGTGGAAGCGTCCGGATCCTTCGTCCCACTCCAGGAGCGGGAAGTCGGTGATCCAGGCGAACTGCCAGGGGCCGTCCGGTCCGTCATTCACGAGACCGAGGTCGCGCCCCATGTGGAGGCGCAGATCGCCCATCTGCATGTGGAC
>JABDJZ010000064.1 GCA_013003255.1 Rhodothermales bacterium | reverse complement strand
GTGCCGAGGTGTGCCCGCGGACGGCACCGGTGGCTTCGTGGACAATCAGGTCTGAGCCGTCCAGTAGGTTCTGCATGGAGTCGCAGGGCTCGGTGTCACACGAATAGCCCACAACGAATCCCGAAGGCCGGTGAACGCAGCGCAGGCCGATGACCGGGACGCTGTGGCACCCCGGACCCGCCGAGATTTCAAACTGAGCCGTGGCAATGAACGGGTCGGGACTGTCGGGGTCCACCGTAATCCACTGGATCTCCGGCAGGTCCCAGCCATCCGTGTGGAAGGCATTCAACAGGCGCTGGGCCTGCGCCAGCGCACTTGGAGGTCCGTAGACCGGGATCGGTCGGGACCGGCCGGTCTGCCAGATCCTGAGGATCAACAGCGGAAAGCCAGCGACGTGGTCCGGGTGCTCGTGCGTGATGATCAATCCGTCAATGCAGTCGGGATCGATACCGGCCATCCTGGCACGCTGGAAGGCATCGCCGCCGCAGTCGATGAGCAGCGCGTGGCCCTCATCCTCCAGGGCCAGCATGGTAGTGGTGCGGTGAGCGTCGGTTACCGCGGAGCCGGTTCCCAGGAGATGCAGGGCGGGCATCGTCAGCGTTTTCGCAAGATGGTGAACACCACGAGGTCCTCCAGGGCGGTGCGCGCCTCGGAGGCCGGAAGTTCGCTCAGGCAGCGCAGCGCCTCAAGTGCGTGGGTGCACATGCGGTCCCTGGCATACTCGATTCCGCCCGTCTCGTTGACCCAGTCCGCCACGTTTCGGACGTCTTCGGAGCTCTTCTTCTTTTTCCGGACGATGCGCATGATCCGTCGCCTGTCGGCCCTGGAGGCCTTGGACAGGGAGTGGATCAGGGGCAAGGTCATCTTCTTCTCCTGCAGGTCTATCCCGAGGGGCTTGCCGACATCCGTGACCCCGAAATCAAACAGGTCATCCCGGATCTGAAAGGCCAGACCCAGTTCCTCGCCGAACACCTTCATGCGGGCGATGACGTCCTCGTCGGCCTCCACGCTGACCGCCCCGCACGTGGTGCACGCCGAAAGCAGGGAGGCGGTCTTGTCTGAGATGATGCGGAAATAGGTGTCTTCCGTGATGTCCAGCCGACGGGCCTTCTCCAGCTGGAGAAGCTCACCCTCAGCCATCCGCCGGACCGCATCGGAGACCGTGTGCAGGAGCTGGTAATCCTTGGCATCAAGCGCCATCAGGAGCCCGCGACTCAGGAGGTAGTCTCCGAGGAGCACACCCACCTTGTTCTTCCACAGCGCTCGGATGGACCAGAGGCCGCGGCGGGTCTCAGCCTCGTCAACCACGTCATCGTGTACCAGGGTAGCGGTGTGGAGCAGCTCGACGAGTGCCGCCGCCCGGTAGCTGGACTCGGACACGGTACCGCAGGCACGGGCGGAGAGCAGGACCAGCAGGGGGCGCAACTGCTTGCCCTTGGATCGAAGGACATAACGAACCACGGCGTCCAGCAGGCGAACATCCGTTCGCATGGCCTCCCGAAAATGCTGCCGGAATCCGGCGAGGTCACCTTCGACGGGTGCCTGGATGTCAGCCAGCGAAGGCAAGGCGCGGCCGAGCAGTGCTCCCGGATCCGGGAGTTCCAGCGCGATGCTCTCGTCCGTTACGATGGCCTCCATCTGGTCAGTCTGTGACAGTTTTCAATCCTGAGTGAAAGTCCTACGCGGCCCCTACGGTGCGGTTGCCGGGTGGACGTGTGAAGCGTCATCCAAACGGATACCGGTGTTTTCTGAGCAGAATCAGGAAGAATGGAACGCCAGCCATCGCGGTCGCGATACCCACCGGTAGATCCTGGCCGGGCAGGACGCTCCGGGCAGCAAGGTCGGCCCAGACCAGAAACAGACCGCCGGCCAGGACACACAGAGGGATGACCCTGCGGTGACTCACGCCGATAATGGAGCGCACCGCGTGCGGCACAATCAGGCCGACAAACCCGATGGCCCCGGAGTAGGCCACGAGGACGCCCGTCATCAGTGCTGAGAGGGCAATCAGGAGGTGTTTCAGGCGCTCAACGGGGACACCCAGCGCGCGGGCCGGCTCCTCTCCCAGAAGCATGGCATCCAGCGGCCGGGCCAGGCCCACGAGAACCAAAACACCCCCGGCGGTAGTCAATGCGGGGAGGGCCAGCATGTCCCAGCGCGTCGCGCCCAGCGATCCCATCAGCCAGAACAGGATGGCTCGCATGCGATTGGGCTCAGGAGACGTGAGCATTACGAGTGACGTGATGGAAGCCATCAGCGCCGACATGGCCACCCCGGCCAGCAGGAGCCGGGTGACGGAGAGTCCGCTGCCCGTTCGGGCCACGAGGTAGACCAGCGAGATCGTGCCCAGCCCTCCCAGAAAGGCGGCCATGGGCAGCGAGAGGATGGCCATCAGAAAACCCGGCAGATATCCCAGGTAGAACGTGGCCGCTCCGGCTGCCGCTCCGCTTGAGAGTCCGAGGATGTAGGGCTCTGCCAGCGGATTTCTGACCAGTGCCTGCATGGCCACTCCAACCACTGCCAGACCTCCCCCAACGATGAGTGCAAGCAGAACCCGCGGAAGCCGCAGCTGCCAGACGATGGAGTCCACGGTGGGATGCGTAATTCCCTCCACGCCAAGCCGGTTGCCAAGGACCGTCAGGGCATCACGCGCACTGACCTCGACACTCCCAATGGAAACGCCGGCAAGTACGGTAGCGACCAGCGCAGGAATCGCCAGGAGGTACACGATCCACAACGTGCGTGTGTCCTGGCTCATCATCGAGAACGCGAGCGCCGCTGGATGGCCTCGCTCATGGAGCGGGTGCCGGCCACGATGCGGGGGCCGGCCCGAAGGACTTCGTCGGCTGGGATCATGTGTACCCGACCGTTCCGAATCGCAGGGACGGTGGACCATGCCGGGTGAAGCGCCAGCAGGCGCGCCGGGTCCGGGTCAAAGGCGGTGAGGATCACGTCCGGGGCGGCGGCAAGCACAAACTCCTCACTCAGGATCGGCGCCTCGGTATCCAGGTCGGCGGTCAGGCTCCTTCCTCCCGCAATCGCGATCATGTCGTGCACGTAACTCTCCGGGCCGAAAGAGAAAAGCGTTTCGTCCCCGATCAGGAAGATGGTAGACAGTGTGTCCCCGAATTCCTCCCGCCGCGTGTCCAACTCGGCCAACGTTCGTTCCAGCGAATCTGCGTAGGCGTTGGCTGCATCTGCGGATCCGAATCGGGCGCCCAGCGCACGGATCCCCCGGGGGAGGTCAGGAATAGACTGCACGGAGACAAAATAGGTGGGGATACCCACCGCCGAGAGCGCCTCTGCATCCCTGGGGTCGTTGATCTGGTCCGAAGCGAATACGAGATCCGGCTGCAGCGCCACCACAGCTTCGTGGTTCAGGGGAAGAGCCTGGATGCGCGCGATGCCTGAGACCGCTTCGGGATAATCATCCGCGTCGGTCACGCCGACCAGGCGATCCCCGAGCCCTGCCGCGAACAGCATTTCGGTGGTTCCCGGTGCCAGTGAGACCAGGCGTTGTGGCGTCCCGCCCGCCACTACCTGCCGACCCAGGTCGTCGACCACGGAGGGCTGCTGGGTGGGCTCGGATTCCCCGCAGGCCGCGAGCAACAGGACGGCGGTCAGAACGGCTGTGAGTCTGGGCATGCATCAAGATCGACAATCCCGGAGTTTCAACGACAGTCCTCAATGGGCACTCGCGGAATGTTCGTACCTTTTCCGTCTCCTCAGCCCGTGCTCCCTTGACTGAACAGGAACGAAAGGACATCGTCGATCAACTGGCCGCGCGCCTTCAGGGGCGGGCTTCGGTTTCCGCGCCCGGTAGTGTCGCAGAT
>JABDJZ010000062.1 GCA_013003255.1 Rhodothermales bacterium | reverse complement strand
GCGGAGGACAGCCAACAGATGGCCGCTTACGGCTGGATCCTGAGGCGGGACTCCAGAGAAGCGGTCTGGGTTCAGGACCTGACCGCTTCCACCGTTGACCGGACGCTGGTAACCACGCGGGATTCCGTGCGTCTGGAGGCGGGCGCCTACGAAGTCTATTTCACCACCTTCGGTGCTACCGAGAACAGCCAGCGGGGCCGTGGAACGCTCGGTCTGCGCACACACTGGACCAATGATGCCAAGTACTGGCGCCTGGTGGTGTCGCCCAAACGGGATGTGGCCCGTGTCGTCCGGTTTCAGAATGAAGGCTGGGATGACGAGGCCCTGTGGTCCTCCGGCACGGTGGGCAACCGGACCGCGCGCAGCACGCGGCTTCGGGTAAGTTCGCCGGCCGCGGTCCGCATCTACTCGGCCGCCGAACTCTGCGTCCGGGATTGCGACGTTGCGCGCATCTTTCCTTTGGGTGAGGAAGCGCCGGTTTGGGAGATGACACGTGAAAACACGCGTGCTGCGGGCGGCATGGAACGAAACCGTCTGTTTGACGACACCGTCGAGCTGGCACCGGGTCTGTACGATGTGCTTTTCGAGACGGATCGAACCCATGCAGCACGAAGCTGGCGCGCTAATCCTCCGCTGGATCCGCTGGCCTGGGGCATGCGTCTCTTTGGTGTTAGCGGAGACGTGGCGGAATTTGATCCGTGGCGGGGACCCGAGCCTATCGTGAGCTTCACGGAAATCGGCAATGACGCCGACCTCGAGGCCGTGCTTGAGGTGGACCAGACCGCCCATGTGGTGGTGGTTGCTACCGGGGAGGTGGGCTCAGGAGACACGATCTACGACTATGCCTGGGTGGAGACCGAGACCGGGGACCGCGCCTGGGAGATGACCGTCGATGCCAGCGAGCCGGCCGGCGGAGACAAGACCAATCGCATGGAGACGGCGTTCCTGACCCTTGAGCCGGGGACCTACGCGCTCCGATACGTTTCTGACGGCTCCCACGCATTCGGGGACTGGCGACGGCGCGAGCCTTCGGTGCCGGCCCGGTGGGGAGTGACGATGTTTCCGCTCGAACCGGCCGACGCACCGCGAGTCCGGGTCTTGACCGAGGGTGACCGTGTCGCCCCGGTCGTCCAGGAGGCGGATGAAGCGGGGGAGACCCTCGGTGACCTGCCCCCGGACGAGTCTTTGCTGTTTGGCGCTGCCAATCTGGGCAACGACCAGGAGCGCGAAGGGGAGTTTGTCCTGGAGTCCAAGAGCCGCATTCGGGTAATTGCGCTCGGCGAGATCACGGATGGAGGTCAGTATGACTTCGGTTGGATCGACACGGCAGACGGATCGAGGGTGTGGGAAATGACGCGCCGCAATACCCGGGAGGCTGGCGGCAACGCCATCAATCGTCTCTATGACGGCATTCTGGAGTTGGATCCAGGCCGCTACGTTGTAGGCTTCGAGACCGATTTTTCGCACGCGGTTGGCGATTTCGGGGGTGGTGAACCGCCGAACCCTGAAGCCTGGGGCATCCGCGTGTTTCTACTGCCGCCGTCCGATGGCTGAGTCGGCACCGGGCACGCTCATTTTCTCGTTCACCGGTCCGGCGGACCGCAGGGACTGGCTGGTGGCTGAGCTGGGTGAACTGGGTTTCGGGGCCTTTGACCATCAGCCGGACCGCCTGGAGGGATTCATCGATGAATCGCTCTGGACTTCGGACCTGCGGGTGAAGCTCAAAGAACTGGTGTCCCGCGTGGGCTGCCGCTTGGTGGATGAACGGCGGGCGGCCCCCGAGAACTGGAACGCAACCTGGGAGGCCGGCATTGAGCCCGTGGAGGTGGGGGGATTCTATGTGCATCCGCCCTGGCATTCGCCCCGCGCCGGCGCTGTGTCGCTGTGTATCGAGCCCAAGATGAGTTTCGGGACAGCCCATCACGAAACAACGCGGCTGATTCTGTCCATTCTGGACGGCTTGGTGGAGCCCGGATCATCCGTACTGGATGCGGGGACCGGAACGGGCGTCCTGGCGCTGGCTGCACGCAAGCTGGGTGCCGATCGGATCGTCGGATTCGACATCGACCCCTGGAGTCAGGAGAACGCCCTGGAGAATCTGGCCCGCAATCAGGAAGGGGGCATATCCATCCGGGCCGGCGGGATCGAGACAGTCAAGGATGAACCGCCCTTCGACCTGGTGATTGCCAACATCAACCGGGCGGTGCTGCTGGAGATGCTGCCGGATCTGGTCCGCCTTTGCGCGCCGGGAGGCCGTGTGGTGCTCTCAGGCATTTTGCGCCCGGACGAGGCACAGATGAGAGAGGCGTTGGCCCGGGAGGAGTGCACCTGCCTCGAGGTGATTGTGGAAGGCGAGTGGATTGCGGTCGTGGCCGCGCGGGCGTAGGAACAATAGAGACGGGGTTGGTTCGAACTGACCTCTTTTCACGCAACTTGACTGCGCCATGATTGACCGGGTACTGGATGCCCTCGAGACCGTTGTCGAGCCCGATTCGGGCGAGCACATTCTGAGACGGGGGATCGTTAAGGACCTGGTGGTAGAACCGGGGCTGATTGCCATGACTCTGGTGCTGGATGATCCAGGCAGTTCCTTTGCGTCTGATGTTCCGGTACTTGTCCGGGAGGCGCTTTCAGGCAACGTTCCCAAGGGGACGGAACTGCAGATTGAGATCGACAATCCGGTCATTGGATTCGGCGATGACACGCAGGTGGACGGGAAGTCACAGATGCTGCCCGGTGTCCGGCACATAATTGCCGTTGCATCCGGCAAGGGTGGCGTAGGCAAGAGCACCGTGGCCGTCAACCTGGCCGTGGCGCTCGGACGTCAGGGCTATCGCGTTGGCCTGGTCGATACCGACATATACGGCCCTTCGATTCCTGTCATGC
>JABDJZ010000023.1 GCA_013003255.1 Rhodothermales bacterium | reverse complement strand
GGCGAATACATCCTGGCCCGGAAGCACTTTACCTCCACGCGGTCTCTCGGAGCGGGCGAGGTATGGATGTACCACGCCTCAGGCGAGGCAACGGGAGGCATCCAGTTGACCAAGCAGAAGAACAATCAGCAGGACCAGGGAAACGAGATTGCCCTGAGCCCGGACGGTCGCTACGTCTATTTCTCTGAGGACATGTCCGGTGGCTCCACCTTCCAGTACAGCAAGGACCCCAATGGGATGATCTACGCCATTCGACGGCTGGATCGGGAGTCCGGGCGCCTGGAGACCTACATAGGTGGCGCGGGTGGATCAGCACGTGCGACCCCTTCACCGGATGGCAAGACCATCGCATTCGTCCGCCGCGTGCGCGACAAGTCGGTGATCTTCCTGTTTGATCCGGCCACGGGCCGCCAGTGGCCCATCTTTGACGGACTCAACCGGGATCAGCAAGAGGCGTGGGCCATCTTCGGCGTGTATCCGCGCATGGACTGGACGCCGGACGGCTCCAGCCTGGTGTTCTGGGCCGGCGGGAAGTTTCACCGGATTGACGTGGCCTCGCGGGAAGTAACGCCGATTCCGTTCAGCGTGAATGTGGAGCGCACCATTCACGAGGCGCTGCGGGTGCCCGTCCAGGTCCACATGGATGAGTTTGAGTCGAAGGTGATTCGGGATGTAGCGACCTCTCCCGATGGTGGCACGATGGTATTTGGCGCAGCCGGATACCTGTATGTCAAGACGCTGCCAGACGGCACGCCGCGTCGTCTCACGCAGCAGACGGATCACTGGGAGTACGATCCGGCGTTCAGCCCGGATGGCAGGACGTTGGTATACACCACCTGGAGTGACAGCGAGTATGCCACCATCCGGCGTATCCCTGTTGGTGGCGGGGTGTCCCGCGTGCTGAATACGCGACCGGGTCACTACTTCGAACCCCGATTCTCTCCGGACGGGGCCCAGATTGTTTACCGGCGGGGGGGCGGAAGCTCCATCCGTGGAAGGCTCCACGGGATGGACACCGGAATCTACCGCATGCCCGTGGCGGGCGGTCAGGCTACCCGGGTGTCCCGCTCCGGCTCGGATGCACGATTCGGACCAGGGTCCAAGCGCATCTACTTCGTGTCCGGCGGAGGTCTGTCCAAGTCCTACCGGTCTGTTGACCTGAATGGCGGCGATGCCCGGACGCACCTCACGATGAAGTACGCCAACACGGTGGTCCCGAGCCCCGACTTCAAGTGGGTGGCGTTCAACGAGTTGTTCAATGCCTACGTCGCGCCTTTTCCGATGACTGGCTCCGAACTGGCGCTCAGCAAGGACACCAAGGCCGTTCCGGTAAAGCAGGTGACCCGGGACCTGGGCACTGACCTCCACTGGTCTGCCGACTCGAAGACGCTGCACTGGATGATGGGGCCGCACTACTTCTCGCGGTCACTCAGCGAGTCTTTTGCCTTCGTGGACGGAGCTCCGTCCGAGTTGCCGCCCATCGATACCACCGGGGTCGCCGTGGGCCTGACGCTGGAGGCAGATGTGCCCTCGGGAACGACCGCCATCACGAACGCCCGCATCGTGACGATGAACGGCGACGAGGTGATTGAGCGCGGCACCGTGATCGTATCTGAGAACCGTATCACGGCCCTCGGAGCGGACATCGACATTCCGGCGGGCGCCACTGTGGTGGACGCCGCAGGCCGTACCGTCCTGCCGGGTTTTGTGGATGCGCACGCCCACGTCTCACACTTCTTCTCCGGACCGACACCGCAAGAGAGTTGGGTCTACTCCGCCAATCTCGCCTTTGGCGTGACCACCACCCACGATCCGTCCGCCAATACGGAGACCGTGTTCACCCTGTCGGAAATGGTGCGCTCCGGCCGAGTTATGGGGCCGCGGATCTATTCGACCGGGACCATTCTCTATGGCGCTGACGGCGATTTCAAGGCCATCGTGAACTCGCTGGATGATGCCCGCAGTCACCTGCGCCGCATGAAGGCGGTGGGCGCCATCAGTGTCAAGAGCTACAACCAGCCCAGGCGTGAGCAGCGGCAGCAGATCA
>JABDJZ010000628.1 GCA_013003255.1 Rhodothermales bacterium | reverse complement strand
CCGAACGTCTTGAGGGTCAGCCACAGTCCGAGGGCACGAAACGAACGCGACAGCTGGACACCGTACTCGCAGTAGTTCGTTTCCTCATCCTCCAGGAGGGTATCCCGCATGTACTCGGGATGGATGGCGTAGGCCGCGCGAAGGGGCGCGGCATCCCGAACCAGAAGACACCCACATTCGAAGGGCTGGAAGAGCCACTTGTGCGGATCCAGAGCGATGGAATCCGCCCGGTCGAGGCCTGCGAGCGCCGCGCGGCCCCGCGTGCCGAGGACCGCAGCGGCACCATACGCCCCGTCCACGTGCAGCCAGAGACTTTCGTCATCGCAGAGGTCGGCGATGGCGGTGAGTGGATCTACCGCCCCGGTATTCGTGGTGCCCGCGTTGGCCACGACACAGAATGGCTCGCCCCCCGCAGCTCGGTCGGCCTGCACCATCTCGCTAAGTGCCCGGGCATCCAGACCGCGCACAGGGTCCGCCGGAATCCGGCGCATGTCTTCGGCAGAAAACCCCATCACGCGAAGCGCCCTCTCGACAGCCGAGTGCGTCTGATCGCTGAAGTAGATGATGCCGTGGCGGTCGTGCGCCCCCAATCTGGCGTGCCGCGCGGCGCCTATGGCCGTGAGGTTCGCCATCGATCCGCCGCTCACGAAGAGCCCGCCGGCCGGATCGGGAAAGCCCACCAGGACCTTCAGCCAGTCCAGAACCGTCTGCTCAAGGCGTGCGGCTGCTGAGCCGCCCAGCCAGGTCCCGGCAAAAATATTGTGGCCGGCCGCGAGCGCAGCGCCCATCGCGGCGATGAAGTTGCCCGGGCCGGGAACGAAGGCAAAGAACCGCGGATGATCCACGTGGGATACGTTCGCGAAGACCTCGGCCTTTAGCCGCTCCAACAACGCCTCCGGGTCCGTACCTGACAGGGGTAGCGGTTCATCCAGCAGGCGGTCCGCGTCCCTGCGGCTGAGAACCCGACTGGCCGGCCGTTCGGCCAGGCCCGCACGGTGTTGAACAATCTGATCGAGCACCGAGGCCCCAAGCCGGTGCATGACCTCCGTCGAGAGCTCAAGCATCCTCGACCTCGGTAATGATCCGATCAAAGACCGTTTCTCCCGTTCGCAGCATTTCGCGAACATACGGCCGGCAGAGTCCGCACCCGGTTCCGAATTCGGCGACGCATCGAAGCTCCTCCACGGTGCTGCAGGAGGCGGCATCCGCCTGCTTCTTCAGCGCCTCGAACGTCACACCAACGCACAGGCAACGGTCAATTCGCACGGTCAGGGTTGTTCTGTGGCAAGATGAGTGGGCGCCGGCCCGACGACGAATTCGTTCAGCAAGGACCCACTGACATCCAGGTGAAGGACGGATCCGGAAGCCGTAAAGTCGGGAAAACTGCCGCCCGCGGCACGAGCCATGCGGCCCACGAGCCAGCCATCGCCCAGGGAGGTGATCCCCGAAACGCCCGCCAGTGCGGTCTGGTCCCCAAGGGTCCAGGACGGAAGGAGCGAGCGAGTCGCCAGGTCCACGCGGTGGATGGTGCTCGCGGAGCCCTCCAGGGCAAGGAGGTAGGCCAGGGAAGCGGCCCCTGCCTGGCCGCCGCCCGTTGAACCCAGTTGCGTGTCCAGAAGGATGTGGTCCTCAATGGTGAGGGTCGCCCCGTCAACAAAGACCACCTGCCCGGTCGTGCGCTCCAGGACTTCGGTAAAGTCCGCGTTGTAGACCGTCTTACCGTGGCAGACCACCGCAACGTCATCGCCGGGAATGGTCAGAACGTCGCGCGGGCCGTCGCAGGCCAGATCAAGGGAAGTCCGCATTCCCGTGGCCAGGTCTATGGCACTCATGGTGGTGCCAGCGCCAATGAAGCCCGCCTCGGCAACAAACAGGTGCGTCGAGGTGGCCGCGATCCCTTCCGGGTAGTCGCCCACCTCCAGAGGCGCACCTTCCAACGCGCCGGTTCCCAGGTTCATTGTCAAAACCTTTCCCGATCCATCAAAGGAGAAGGCCGTGACGTAGGCGCGTTCTCCGATAACCACGACATCTCGTGGGGAATCGATGTCCCGAACGGAACCGACAACGGTTGAGCCATCGGGACCCAGGAGGTCTACTCTCCCTCCCGAAAAGGTATTGATCAACGCGATACTCCCGCCCTCGATGAACTCCACCGCCTGCAGGAAGCCCTCCATGGCACCGCCGTTCTGCACGGCTCCCGCGGCAAGATCCAGGCGCGAAACGCTGCCGTTCTGGTCTGAGAAATTCCCGCCATTGGCCACAAGTGCCACGGCGGCCGCGGGCGCCGGTTCGTCGGAACCGGTAGCGTCACAGCCCACGATGAGAACGAGCAGGAGGACGATGAGAAAGCGAACGGTCATAGCGATAATTGAAGTTGGATGGTGAGATGCCGGCCGGGCATCGGGTAGAGCCGAATCACGGCGTAGTCGTGATCGAGGGCGTTATGGAGTCGAGCAGCCAGTTGCTGCTGAAAGCCCATAGCGTTCCATGTCCGTACGGCACCCAGAGACAGCGTCGTGTAGCCGGGTTGGGACGAGGAGCCGTCGGATGCAATGGGCCTCGCGCCGGTATGGCGCAGCGACGCAGACAGGCGGGCGCCGTTGAAGGTGTGCCACAGCTCGCCGGCCGCGACAGTCCGGGGGACATACCTGAGTTGATGGCCAAAGGCGCGGCTCAACGGGTCCGTTCGGTCGGTGGCCCGAACCCAGGAGGCCTCGATGGACGCACCGGTTTCATTGTTGCCAAGCCTGAGGCTCCCGTCGACGCCTGCAGTGCGGGACAGCGCCACGTTGAACGGTTTCCATATCTGTATCCCCGGGCCCACCAGGGAAGGACGCCAGTGGATCCGGTCCCGAAGCCGGGCCGTGAACACCGCCAACTCGAGGCGAACCCGACGACCATTCAAGCGCCCGACCCCTTCCAGACCCCAACCGATTTCCGGCTGCAGGTCCGGGTTTCCCCCGGGGCGCCAGAATAGTTCGATGAAGGTGGGGTAGCGCACGGTCCGCGCTCCCGAGACCACGAACGTGGTGCGTCCCAGGTGGGCCTGGGCCACGAACCGGGGTGAGAAGCGCCAGACCCCGTCGACCAACTCCTGGCGGGCCGTCGCCTGGAGGTGCCACCAAGCCGCCTCGCCAGTCCATTCTCTTCCCAATTCCAGCCGGAGGGTGGTCCGAGCGTCGAGCCTTCCCGCCTCTTGCGAGGTCGCGCCGATTCCCGTCCGGTTCGAGGCCCCGTTCGGCTCGGCGGCGTTCCCGCCGCCTTCCAGCCATTCACGGCCGAAGCGCGCCTGCAGGGTTGAGCGGGCACCCGTCAGAGATGCCTCAAACACGCCAGACCGCGTTCCGGACTCCGACTCCTGCGCGACTTGCAGATCCTCAAAGCGGGCAAAGCTGCGCTGCCCCACGAGACGGGCTTGCAGCACATATCGGCCGGCGGAAGCTCGAACGCCGGTCATCCCCTGGGTCAATCGCTGGAATTGGCCCGACTCCCGGGGACGGTCATTGGCGGGCCCCGGCAGCCCGACCCGGCCTTCCGTGGAGAACACCTGTCCCTCCCAGTGCGCCGATCCGGGCCGCCAGTGGGCCTTGGCGAGCATCGAGGTACGGGAGGCGCCGGCCCCAAGTCGGTCCGCACCGCTTCCGGTCCGATAGCGATCCGGAGATCGTCCTGTGTCCAGCCCCAGCAGGATGCCTGCCCGTTCACGGCCGGCTCCGAGCACGCCACCCACATGCCCGGCACCGAAGGACCCGCCTCCTGCCGTCAGGCGCGACGTCATACCGGGCTCTGCCCCAACCGTCCTCAGACGAACGAGTCCGCCCAGCCCACCACCGCTGCCGGGCCCGTACTCGATGGCCGCTGACTCCAGGAATGACACTGGCACCACGGAGAGGTCCACCTGGCCGCTCTGGGGGTTGGCCAACACCACGCCGTCCACCACCAGGCTGGTCTGCGAACCATCCCATCCGCGGAGGCGCGGGGTTGCTGCGCCCCCTGGGGTTTGGCGGTGCAGGTAGATGCCTGACTGCCGTTCCAACAACCCATCCAGGCTGGATTCACCGGCCACGGTTCCAGCACCGAGCAACGTTCTGACACGGAGGCCGGCTTGGGGACGCTCTGCCGTGACGGTGATCTCCTCGAGGACCCGAACGGAATCGGGTCTGGACTGGGCTGGGGCCCTGTCAGACGAGAATAGGCTCCCGGCCAGGAGCCACGTGATGATGGCGAGGCGATGCATGAGCCGACCCCTTGGGTGGGCCGACTGGATCACCCCGGCAGTCGCCGGGAGTCTGGTGGCCTCACCCCATACCCGGGGGTCATCTGGCAATGCAGCGCCGCGGCAGGTCTCCTGACTCTCGATCGGCTCATGACCGTGTCTCGACGTATCTCCTTCCCGCTTTCGGCAGTGGAGATCCGCGTCGCTGACTCAGTCTGATCGACTACAGTTGCGGGTACAGTTCCGGAATTCCGGCCAAGGCCGGTCACCGGATTCCCTCTTGGCCACGCTTGGTGGACCGGGGCGCTGGGTGTAAAAGAACGGCGAGAAGGTATGCGGTTCGCTCGAGTCGGGCAATGGTGCGGCCGGGGCAAGGGAACGAACATCTGCAAGATTCGTGCTTCGCGGCATGCGTTTTCGAATCGTCCCATTGCTCCTTGCGGCGCTTATTGCCGGCCCTGGACTCGTTTCCGGCCAGGACACCGTGCGGGTAGGCCTGTCTGATGCCATTCAGCGCGCGGTTCTGACCAGCCCCGACATCGACATGCAGCGGGCCCGTGTGGACTTTGCCGAGGCCCGTTCCGACCAGGCGCGGCGATCCCGTTTCCTGACCGACCTCCAGGCAACCTCTGCGCACTCGCTGGCCCCTGGACTGGATAACCCCAACGGAACCGCCTCCGACCGTCTGTATCTGGACCCGGATCTACGGAACGATTGGGGCGACCTGGCTCCGTTCAGTCGCGTGGACGTGGACCTGCTGCAGCCGCTCTGGACCTGGGGACAATTGAGCCGCACGATCGATGCGGCCGCGGCTGGTGTGGGCCTGGAGGAAGGAGGGCTTGCAGCCCGTCAGATGGAGGTGGCGGTCCGGACAGGGCGCCTTTACTACACCGTCGTGCTGCTGGACGCCATGAATAGCCTCACCGATGAGGCCGATGAGGCGGTTTCCCGCGCACGCCGCGAAGTGGAAAAGCTTCTAAACGAAGGCTCTCCGGACGTTGGGGACGCCGATCTATTTCAGGTCCAGATCACGGAGCAGGAGATCCGGCGCCGCGTGGTCGAAGTGCGAGAGCAGGCGCGCACGGCCCGCTCTGCGCTCCGCAGGCAGTTGATGCTCGGCGAGGGGGCCTCACTGACCGTGGAGGACAGGTTCCTGGAGCCTTTGATGCTCTCCCTGGATTCGCTGGACACCTATCAGAACCTGGCGCTGGAGAACCGCGCAGAGCTGACCCAGGTGTCTGCCGGCATAGCCGCGCGCGAGGCTCTGGTCGATGTCGCGCGATCCGACTTCTACCCCAAACTCATCTGGGGCGTCCATGGGCACTACTCCGGTACCACGGCCGAGCGCTTCCGGCAGCGCAATCCCTACGTGGGGGACGGCTTCCTGTCCCGATCCCTGGAAACCGGGCTCGGTATGCAGCTGGAACTCAACTTCGGACAGACGCGCGCCAAGGTGGAGCAGGCACGCGCCAACCTGGACGAGGCGCAGTTCCAGGGCGTGGCCGCCCGGGAACTGATCCTGCTGGAAGTCGAGGAAGCCTTCCGCAAGGTCCGGATTCGCCAGGCGGCGCTTGCTGCCGCCGAGGAGTCGTTCCGGATTGCGCGCGAATGGCTGCAGACGGAGTACGTCAACTTCGACCTTGACCTCGGTGACACAGATGACCTGATCAAGGCTGTGCAGGCCAAGCTGCAGCTTCACGCTGCTCGACACGAGGCCGTTTTCGATCTGAACATGGCCATACTGGAACTTCACGCCTCCACCGGCCTGCTGGAACCGCTGCTGGCATACTAGTTGAATGCTGGCTGGGTACACGCCCAATCAGCAAACGGACCCCATGTCAAGTTCACTACTGTCGCGAATTCTGAACACCACTGCCGCCTTCCTGCTACTGGTGGCTGCCGCGACGCCCCTTTTCGCCCAGGCACCCGATGCCGAGATCAGGACCCTGCTCCAGCAGCGCGATGCGTCCATCAAGGCCCTCCTCGGACCGAAGGGCTCTGATGTGCCCGCCGGGAAGAAGGATGAACTCCGAAATGTGGTCAACGGATTTCTTGACTTCGAGGAAATGGCAAAGGATGCGCTGGGGCCTCACTGGGATGGCCTGTCCGCTGATCAGCGCAGCCATTTCGTAGTGGTGTTTTCAGACATCGTGCGAGCACAGTCTTTGGCCAACCTGGACCCGTACCGCGCGGCCGTGAACTACAAGTCGATTGCCGTCGATGGGGCTGCCGCTGATGTCGTGACCACCACGGTGATTGACGACGTCCCCATGGAAGTGGCCTACCGACTGCTCAAGAAGGGCGACACGTGGAAAGCCACCGACATCATCCTGGACGACGTCAGCACGGTCCAGGGGTACTCGCGGTCATTTCGCACCATGATCAGGAAGGCCGGGTTTGACACGCTCATGGAAAGACTGGAGAAACGTCGTGAGAGCCTCTCGACCGACTGATTCTTGAGCCGGCTCAAGGCGCTTTTCAAGAGCGAACGGGTCCAGCGGATGCTACCGTGGATCGGGCGACTCCTCACGGTGGGGGTCGTTGGGTACCTGATCTACCGGCTCGGCCAACTCGGATGGGGCGATCTGCTTCGGTCCCTGCCGACGTCTCCCTGGTTCTACGCGCTGTTCGTGGTCATCTACCTGACGCAGCCGCTCGCCGAGCTCATCACGTATCGCCAGATCTGGCCGGTCCCGTCCGGCGCCGGCCTTCGGGCCCTCATCCGGAAGCGGGTTTTCAACGAGGAGATGGCAGGCTACTCGGGAGAGGTCTACTTCTTCTGGTGGCTCTATCGCAAGTTGGGCATCGCGCAGGCCGAGGCCTTCCGCGCTGTCCGGGACGTGAACATCCTCTCCTCGGTGGCCTCCATGACCACCGCCGCTGCACTGCTGGCCATCATGGGCGGGAGCGGCATTCTGGACCTGAGCCGGATCTTCGGCGACGTCACGCAGGCTCAGATCATCATTGCGCTGGTCCTGGCCGTGGCGCTCGGGATCGTGCTGTACCGTTTCCGCACCTACCTCTTCGCGCTTCCGAAGCCTACGGCCTATCGCATCCTGGGAATCCACTATGGCCGTCTGATCGTGGTGAACACGCTCTTCCTGGCTCAGTGGAGCGTGGGCGTACCCGATATCGGGATCGTCATCTGGCTGACCTATCTCTGCCTGCTCATCGTACTGAACCGGGTCCCTTTCCTGCCCAGCAAGGACCTCTTCTTCCTGAGCCTGGGCATGGGACTTTCCGATACCCTGGGCCAAGCCACGGTTGCCATTGCAGGCATGCTCCTGACCAGTAGTGTGCTCATGCGGGTTACCAACTTCAGCCTCTTCATCGCGACACACTTTTCGAAGGATCCGGACGTCGAGGTGGCCGAGGCAGCCAGCGCATTTGAGGCCGTGGCAGCCGGCCGGGAAGACGGCTCTTGATACGCCCCTGCACCGGATCGCCCGCGGGTCGTACCTTCAGCGAAACTTCGCCTGTTGAATGAGGGTCCTCGTCTGGGCAACCACATTTGGAGCCGATCTCTGGAGTCTCGCCCGGTACCTGGACCGGATTCCGGGAGTCACGCTGCGTGTCGTCATGGACGACCCCGAAACCTTCCTTCGCCAGGGAGCTGCACAGCTTTTTCCGCTGAAGGCGGAGATCGTGAAACGGAGATGGTACCATCATCTCCCGTCGAGGAAGTGGGACGTCACCATCATGGACAATCGGATCCCCTTCTTTCGCACCTCGCGCAAGGCACTGATCCTTTGGCACGGATTCGGCTGGAAAGGACCGAATGATGAGAAGGAGTTCTGGCTCCTCCACCACACGCTCCGGCGCACGTGGGGCGACATCCGGAAACCTTCGAAGAACCTGGTCTGGCAGGCGTTTGGGCCCTGGGATTTCAAGCACCGGACCGAGGTGAGCGCCATTCACCCGGAGAACTGCGTCCAGCTCGGTGCAGCCAGTCATGATGATCTGGTTGAGCCCCTGGATCGGTCCCTGGCACAGCCGTACTACCCGTTCGATGTGGTCAATCGAAAGACGGTGCTGCTGGCTCCCACGTGGCACTACGGCGAGGTCTTCGCGCACTGGGGAAAGGATGCCGACCTGTTTGTCCGGTTGCTGGAGCGAATCCAGTCGCACGGCGCCAACACCATCATTCGGCTCCACGATTCCTATCGCTTCGAGCCTACCTACCTGGCGTTCCTGGAGGAACTGACGGAGCGGTTCGAACACGTGTGCCTGAAGTTCAAGGACAAGTCGCCGGACAACTACCTGGATCTTCAGGTGGCCGATGCGCTGATCACCAACTACAGCAGCATCGCGAACCTCTTTTACGCCACGGGGAGACCGACACTGCACGTCTATCCGGTGCGAAGCGCAGACGAATCGTTCATCTGGCGCGAACTCCGCTGGTCCGGCGTGCGCAAGAAGCACCTCGACAAGGCCCGTTACATCTGGAAATTGCCCCCCGAGGAACACGGTGGGCTTCTTGCCCGCAATTTCGAGGATCTTCTGGATCAGATCGATATGGCCTTGGTTGATCCGGATTGCTGTCGCGAAATCGCCCGTGATTTCCTTGATCGGCACATGCTTGGTGCCGACGGGCACAATCG
>JABDJZ010000627.1 GCA_013003255.1 Rhodothermales bacterium | reverse complement strand
CGGACTTGACATAGAACCCCGGATCAAGCTCCAGCCTCGACCCCTCCACCAGATCCGCCTCCTCAAACTTCCAATGGGCCGTCGGGTGTATCCACTGAAACCGTCCCGGCCCCACACCCACGCGCACAGGCATTTCGAACGAGTCAATCACGTTCGCCCAACGGAAGGACAGCAGGCCGTCCGAGAGCGCCCACTCCAGAGTCGGCACGCGAGTGTCCCGCAAATACTGGTCAAAGAAGGGGCCCAGCACCAAGCCGGATTCCCGTTCCAGGAATGCTTCGATCTCCGCGCTGGACACCAATTGGTGGCGAAACTCGTGGTTCAGTCCACGGAGGATTTCGCGCCATTTTGCGTCATCATCTACCAGCCGACGCAGCGTGTGCAGCATGTTGCCGCCCTTGTAGTACATGTCGCCCGGAGGCGTGGCCTGCACCCCGTGGGGCGCGATGATGGGGTCCTGGTTGGTGATTCTGGTCCGAGTCCCGATCACATACTCCTCAGCCGCGTCTGCACTACCTGTCAGGCATTCGGTGTAGAGGCTCTCGGAGTAGTTGGCAAAGCTCTCGTGGATCCAGTTGTCGGCGATGTCCCGCGCCGTGATGTTGTTGCCCCACCACTCGTGTGCGGTTTCGTGGACCACGATGAAGTCCCACTCCAGGCCTAGCCCGGTGCCGGAGAGATCCGTGCCGCGGTAGCCGTTGGCATACCCATTCCCGTAGGTGACGCCACTCTGGTGCTCCATCCCGAGGTACGGGACTTCGATGAGCTTGTACCCATCCTCGTAGAACGGGTAGGGCCCAAACCAGTGTTCGAAGCAGGCCATCGTCGAGCGGGCCTGCTTCCATTGCCGGCGCGCATCCGAGAGGTTCTCCGCCAGCGGCCAGAAGTCCATGGTCAACGCACCCCCTTCCCCGGGGTACAGCTCATTCCAGTGGGCGTAGGCCCCCACGTTTGCCGAAATAGAGTAGTTGTTGATGGGATTGCGAACGGACCAGTGATAGGTGGTCGTCCCATCCGGGTGCGACTCCCGGTAGTTGAGTCGTCCGTTTGAAACGGCGATAAGCGGGTCCGGCACACGGATCGCCACCCGCTGGCTGTCTGGCTCATCGCCCTGGTAGTCCTTGTTCGGCCACCAGATGCTTGCGCCAAGGCCCTGGTTCGAGGTCGCCACCCAGGGAGTCCCGTCGCTACTGGTTTCCCATTGGAAGCCTCCGTCCCAGGGAGGACGCACGGCCACCCGTGGTCGGCCATGGAACTCCGCCGACAGCGTTTGCAGGCTGCCAACAGGATCGGCATTCGGCAGGGTCACGAACCAGGCATTGCCGTCGCGCCTGAAAGGCAAATCCTCGCCATCCCGGGATACACGCGCCAACTGCATTGGAGGCTGCAAATCCAGTTGAAGCTCTTTCCCCGGTGCAACGACGCGGTAGGTAATGACATTCGATCCGGCAATGCTGCTGTCCCCTGGCGAAACCGCAACGGAAAGGTCATAGAACGTCACGTCCCACCACGCTCTTCCCGGCCCATCCGAACCGCGCAAGGTGTCTGCGCGGGTGTATTCCGCGGATTGGCCAAGCGAAGGGGCAACCTGGAGAAGGCCCGCAAGGGCCAGAATCAGTATGGAGCGATACATCAGGCGAGGGCTGAAGTCAGATATGATCCGTCCCAATGTCGGTGGTTTCGATGACTATGGCGAGTGAGGTCGTAACCACCTAACATGGCGTGATGCACCCCTGATCAACCTGAGAGGCACCCACCATGCCTGGTCTCCGCACCCCTGTACTCCTCGCCCTCGTCCTATTCCTGATTCCGTCCGCCTGGGCGCAGCAGAAAGACCTCACCCTGGAAGACTACGCGCAATGGGAGCGCATCGGGGTCAATACCCTGTCGCCCGATGGCACCTGGTTTGCCTACCAGATCACCCCCGTGGAGGGTGACGGATCGCTGCGCGTCAAGCGGGTCGGAGACACCGATGAGCATGTGTTTGAGCTGGGCTCGAACCCGCGCTTTTCGAACGACAATGCCTGGCTGGCCTTTGCCATCGGAGTTTCCGAGGCAGAGCGCAAGAAGATGGAGAAGTCCAAGACCCGGGTGGAGCTGTCGCTCGGTTTGATGAACCTGAGGACCGCTGAAGTGGACACGGTTGAGCACGTCCAATCTGCGGTGTTCTCGGATGACGGCCGCTACGTGGCGATGCGTAAGTACGCACCTGAAGGACAGAACGAGACCGGCGCGGACCTCGTTGTCCGGCACCTGTCCACTGGCACCCATCAGGGAATCGGCAATGTGTCCGAGTATGCCTTCAGCCCCGAGGGCTCGCTGCTGGCGGTTGCCATTGATGCCACCGAGAAGCTTGGGAACGGGATCCAGTTGCTGGATCTCGAGGCCTCCTCACTGCGCGTCCTGGACAGCGCCGAGAAGACCTTCAGCGACCTCACTTGGCGGGATGATTCGTTCGATCTGGCCTATCTGCGGGAAGACGTACAGGTCGGTGAGGACTATCCAGATCACGTGGTCGTGATTCATCCCCGCGTGGTCGATGGCAACGAGGTGTATGTCTTCGACGCCGCCGGTCGGGATGACTTCCCGGCCGGGTATCGCGTGGCCTCCGAGGGTGGAGTCCGCTTTTCTGATGATGGCTCGCGGGTGTTCTTTGGACTTAAGGAGCGCATCGTCGCCGAGGATGAGGACGATGCCGCCGATGAAACCGAGGACTCGGCTACCGAGGAGGAAGATGCCGATGATGCAGGCGACGAAGAAACTGACGACGACCGCGTGACCATCGCCGAGCGCGACAAGGACCTCGATCCTCCGGGCGTAGACATCTGGCACTGGAATGACCCCATCGTCCAACCTCGTCAGGGCGTCATTGCCAATCGGGAGAAGAACTTTACCTACCTCTCGGCCTGGACCATGGCCAGCGACGCCTTCGCCAAACTGGCCGATGACGACATTCGGACGGTTTCGCTCACCGGAGATCAGCGACACGGTGTGGGTTACGACCAGACGCCGTACCAGCCGGCTCTCCGAGAGACCTGGAACGATGTCTATGTGGTCGACACCGAATCCGGCGCGCGCGAGCAGATTCTGGAGCGCATTGAGAGCGCCTGGACGTCTCCTGACGGTGACTACGTGATCTACTTCCGCGATAACGACTGGTGGTCCTACTCGGTGGCCGAGGGCGTGCACCGCAACCTGACCCAGGACGTGGACACCCAGTTCAACAACTTCACGGCCATATAC
>JABDJZ010000610.1 GCA_013003255.1 Rhodothermales bacterium | reverse complement strand
ATGGGGGGCTGCCCGTAGTCCGGATCACGCTGGCCCAGGAAGACCTTGACACCATCCTGGCTGCCGGGAATGAGCAGAGCGACGTCGAATACCTGGCCACGTTCCGCTGGGAGTCACCCCAACTCACGGCCGAGGTGGACAGCATTGGCTTCCGGCTGCGCGGCAATACCTCGCGCAATTCCAGGAAGAAGTCGTTCAAGGTGTCTTTCAACACCTTTCGCCAGGGCGGGAAGTGGGAGGGGCTGGAGAAGCTGAACCTGAACGGCGAGCACAACGACCCGTCCATAATCCGGTCCAAGCTTTCCTGGGACATCTTCCGGGAATTCGATGTCCCTGCCAGCCGCGCCAACCACGTGGAGCTCTATATCAACGGAGCCTACTTCGGGCTGTACATCAACGTCGAGCACGTGGATGAGCAGTTCCTGAACCGGTACTTCGGCAACAACGACGGCAACCTGTACAAGGCCCTTTGGCCGGCCGATCTGACGGTTCGTGGGGGCGACGGAGACGCGTACAGGCCGAGTGGCGGGGATCGGCGTCCTTACGACCTCACACAGGGGGCAAGTGATCAGGAAGGCTACGATGACCTTGCAGCCTTCATCAACCTGATCAACAACACCTCGGGATCGGGTTTCCGCGGGGCCATCGAGCGGGCCATGGACGTGGACGGGTTCCTGCGAGCCCAGGCCGTGACGGTCCTGACGGGAAGCTGGGACACGTACTGGTTTCTGAAGAACAACTTCTACCTCTACAACAATCCTGCGACGGGCAAGTGGCACTACGTGCCGTTTGATTTCGACAACACGTTTGGGATTTATTGGGACGGCATTTCGAGTGGGCTGGACTGGGCCACACGTGACGTCTACGACTGGGGCCACCCGACAGAGGAGCGCCCCTTGATGGAGCGGATTCTGGCGGTACCCGAGTTCCGGGAGCGGTATACCTATTACCTGCGGGAGCTGCTTGAGAGCGCCTTTCTTGCGTCCAGACTCGAGTCGGAGATTGCCCGCTTGAAGACGCTCACGGAAGCCGCCGCCGAGGCGGATACCTACAGAACCCTCGACTACGGATTCACGGTTCAGGACTACCACGATTCGTTCACCGCGCCGCTGGCCGATCACGCGCACGTTACGGCCGGCCTGATTCCCTTTGTAACCCAGCGGTATTTGTCGGCCCTCGGGCAGCTTGACGGCGGGTCTGTCGCACCCCTGATTTCATCGATCGAGGTGCTCCCCGAACGCCCGCGCCCATCAGACTCGCTCCGGGTGTCCGCCAAGATCGAGACGCGGTCCATTGCGCTGGCACAGGTGGAGTACTGGCCGGACGTGCCGCAGCGCCAGACGGTCATGATGGTGCCCGGGTCCGGCGATTTCTACCACGCCATCCTGCCGCCGCTTGGCAACAATGGTACGATGGACCTGCGCATCCGAGCCGTGGACGGTGCGGGTGCGGAGCGGCAATCAGCGCTGTTGCGGATCGGTGTCGATGATTCCAAGCCGCCGGTCTACATCAATGAACTCCAGGCCCGCAACGAAACGACCGTTGCCGATGAGTTCGGCGAGTTCGATGACTGGGTCGAGCTGTTCAACGCCTCAGACATTCCGGCGCACGTTGGGGGGTGGAGTTTGTCTGATGATCCGGCGAACACGGATCGCTTCGTGCTCCCGGATGTCTTCATTCCCGAACAAGGGCACCTGCTGGTGTGGTTGGACGCGCAGCCGGAACAGGGAGACCTTCATGCGCCATTTCGATTGGCAGGCGCTGGGGAGTCTCTGGGCCTTTACGAGGCCAATGGGCTGGAGGTGGACTACGTGTCCTTCGGGGCTCAGGTGGTTGATGAGTCGTTCCTTCGCAGTCCCGATGCTTCTCCGTATTTCGTCTCCGGATCTTTTCCGACGCCGGGCGAGCCCAACCCAATCGTGGAGTCTGTTGAGGACGGGCCGCGGGCGCCCCAGTCTTTTGCAGTCTATCCGAACCCTTTTCAGGACCACGTGAGCATCCGTGGTGGAGCCTTTGAAGTCTATGACGTCCTGGGCCGCCGGGTGCATGGGCGGGCAATCGGCGCGCAGCCTGGCGCTCCCGGGATCTGGGACGCGTCCGCTCACCCGGCCGGGCTGTATTTCGTACGCGAAATCTCGAGCGGGCACGTGACCCCCGTGATGAAGGTCCGATGACCCGTCTCTCGCCAGATGCGCCAAAGTCCGTCACCGATGACGGGCGCACCGTGAGCATCGACGTCCACGGATGCTCCAGGGAAGAGGCGCTCCGGCTGATCCGGCAATGCGTGGTGCTGGCCTCGGCGCGGGCAAGGGATCGGGTGGAGGTGATCCACGGAATTGGTGGAGTCATTGAGCAGGGGCTGCGAAGTGCGCTCTCCTCGGGTGGCCTGTCGGGCGTCACAGGATCCGTCACCCTGTCGGGCCGGACTGTTATAAGCCTGCCTCTCTCGGGCAACCCGGATCGGCGACGCATCGGGGTCTCCGATCTGGTCTGAGCGGACGGTTGGTGAAGATTCTCCGTGACCGACAATCGAAACTTGTCGAGCGTTCCCGGATTTGTTACCATCTGCGCTGCGCTTAGCCACACGGCTTCGCGGTCACCTGCCCAGGTGGCGGAATTGGTAGACGCGCTAGGTTCAGGACCTAGTGTCCTTTTTGGACGTGGAGGTTCGAGT
>JABDJZ010000586.1 GCA_013003255.1 Rhodothermales bacterium | reverse complement strand
TGGAGACGGTCTATGACCTGGAGGCTGCGGGATCCCTGGCCACCTACGCGGACCTCAACCCCACGGCGCCCTTTCCCGACATTCACGGCGCCGGCGCGAAACCGCTGCTGGTCGCGAGCGGGCTGACGCATCCCCTGTTGCCTTCCGGGGAGGCCGTCCGAAATTCGGTCACCTATGAGGCCACACCCAGTATTACGTTGATCACCGGATCCAACATGTCCGGCAAGAGCACTTTCCTTCGTGCGGTGGGGACGGCGCAGGTGATGGCGATGGCGGGTGGCCCTGTAGAGGCTCACGCCTTCCAGACGGCGCCGTTCACGCTCCACACCAGCATGGGCATTCACGACTCCCTGGCCGATGGCATCTCCTTCTTCTACGCCGAGGTCAGGCGATTGGGCGGGATCCGAAGGGATGTGCAGAAGAACCGAGGACCGTTCCTGGTGCTCATCGACGAGATTTTTCGAGGTACGAACAACCGCGAGCGATTACTGGGCAGCCGGGCCTTCCTGGAGTCGTTGGCATCAGAGGATTGCATCGGTCTGGTGGCCACGCACGACCTCGAGCTGGTCTCTCTGGGCGAAGAGGTCGGTGCCTTCGAAAATCGACACTTCCGCGAGGAGGTGGTGGACGGGCGCATGGTCTTTGACTACGTCATGCACCCGGGACCGTGCCCGACCACGAACGCCCTGAAAATCATGGCGGCAGAAGGCTTGCCCGTACCCGAATAGCCCGCAATCGGCCGCCGGAGGGCACCGAATAGCTCGCAACCCGCCGCCGGAGGGCACCGAATAGCCCGCAACACGCCGCCGTTCGTAAAATGTGGATCCATCACGACTCCCCGCCATGGCCACGTATGCAACTGAAATCGCCTCCTCAGGACGCTCCAAGTGCAGGGGCTGCGAACGCTCGATCGCCAAGGGCGACGTTCGCCTGGGCGAGACGATGATGAACCCCCGGGTGGACCGGGAGACGACATTTTGGTATCACCCGCTGTGTGCCGCCTACAAGCGCCCGCCGGCCATCCTTGAGTTCCTGGAGCAGGGAGGTGAGCTGGAAGATGCAGACCGCCTTCGCCAAATCGCCGAAGTCAGCGAGGCGCATCCCCGCATGGCGCGCCTGCATGTGGCGCACGTGGCGCCCTCGGGTCGGGCCACCTGCCGCGCGTGTCGCGAGACCATCGCCAAAGATGACTGGCGCATTTCGGTAGTGTTCTTCGAGGACGGCTATCTGAATCCTGCCGGATACATCCACGCCGGGTGCGTGGAGGCCTACGCAGAAACCACCGAATCCGCAATGGACCGGGTCAAGCTGTTCAATCCTGAACTGACCCAGGCTGAATTGGAGATGCTCGCCGAGAGCGTCGAGGGCTGACTATCCAAACAGCGGCTCCCGCTCCTGAACGGTGGGCCGAACGAACTGCCTGTTCCACTTGGTCTTGTACCGCGCCCAGCCGGCGTAGCCGACAGCCATTGTCAGGAAGGTGGCGATGCCCACCATGTTGAAGAAAGGCGTTTCGGGTACGCGGGTCAGGATTTCAGACCACAATGCCGCGTAGAGTCCGAACACGGACCAGTACATGAAGGCGAAGTGTGCCTCCACCCAGTTGGGGGACTTGCGGACAAACACGGGGATGATCCCGCCGATGAGGGTGATGCTGCTCACCACCGAGAACCAGTGGAAAATGCCCCACCCGCCAAAGAGGTTGTAGGTCAGGAAGGAGCTCACCAGCATCACGGCCATGGAAAACCAGTACCCATAGCCCACCAGTCGGTGTCGTCGGGTGCCCTTGGCCATCGCCAGCACGGCAGTCCCTGTCACCAAGGACAGGAGGGCCGCAATGAAGTGAATCAGTCCGAGTGAGCTGGATGAGTACATGGCCTGTCCTGGGTGTTCAGGGTGCGCCTACGAGGATTGTATCGGGAGGATGCGTTGGTCCAGCAGCGGGGGCTACGCGCGAAGCCCTTCTCATCGAGTCTGGCTGGGTCAAGGGGGCAGATCGTGATCAACGATGGTGGGCACGATTCCCCAACCCTGAATGTCCGTTATTGAATCCAACCACGGGCAGCCGTTTATTGCCGACCTCAATCGGGGACCTTCGGTACTCGCTTACCCTCCATCCGCCCCATGGCCTCCCAACCTGAAACTGAGCCCGACGGCCTGCAACTCTCCCTGCCGGAGTTGCGCCTGCGCGTCCAGGACTTCCTCAAGGAATACCTGAAGGAGCGAAGCCCGGAAACCGTGGGTACCTATCGCCGCTCGCTCAATGAGTTTGAGAGGTGGTTCGTCCGGGAAAAGGGCGGCTTCCGATTCAGGAAGAAGGACGTCGAGCGGTACAAGAAGTACCTGATGGAGGAGCGAGAACTGCACCAGGTGTCGGTATCGACCTACCTGACGGCGGTCCGCCGATTCTGCCAGTACATGGTTGACATCGGCCTTCTGACCGAGAACCCGGCAGTTGGCGTCAAGGGAAACCGTCGACCCGCTGACCATTCGCGCAAGGTCCTCACCCAGTCCGAGATTGACGCACTCCTCAAGGTGCTTTCGACTGACGACGAGATCGCTCGTCGGGATCGGGCGATGGTCTATGTGATGCTGCTGGCGGGCCTCTCCGAGATAGAGCTGGTGCGCGCAGATGTCCAGGATCTCGAGCAGACGCTGATGGGATGGTACCTGCGCGTACAGGGAAAGGGTCGGACGACCAAGGATCAGCACGTGCCCATCGACCCGCCGGTAATGGGTGCTCTCCGGCTGTATCTGGATGCGCGAGGACGCATTCGGCCGGAGCAGCCGCTCTTCGTCTCGCACGGTCATCGTAGTTCGGGCGAGCGTCTGAACACCCGCTCCGTCCGAAGCCGAATCAACGAACTGTTGAAGCTGTCCAAGGTCAAGCGACCCGGCATCACGCCTCACAGCCTTACCCATACGGCAGCACTGATCTGGCTGAATGACGGCATGCCGGTTGACGAGGTCAAACAGCGAATGCGGCACGGCACGCTGGACACCACGATGATCTACTACCGGCAGCAGGGACTTCTGACCGGGGGCGACGGGGGCTGACCGTGGCGTCGATTCCCATCATGCGATCCGTCGGGGGACGATGGATCGTCGTCTCTCTGGGCATTCTGGCTGCCATTTTGGTCCATCGAGCCACGCGGCCTTTGGCGGATCCGCCGAACATCATCCTGTACTACGTGGATGACCTGGGGTGGCGTGACCTGGGCGTTCAGGGTAGCGAGTACTACCTGACACCGCACGTCGACGCTCTGGCGAGCGAGGGCATTCGGTTCACCCATGCGTATGCGAACGCGCCGAATTGCGCGCCCAGCCGGGCGGCGCTACTGACAGGGC
>JABDJZ010000581.1 GCA_013003255.1 Rhodothermales bacterium | reverse complement strand
GGGTCTGCCCCTCGCACAAGCGGCGCACCATCGCGCTAAAGCATGCCAGGGCGGGTCCAACCGCTGCTGAAGGGAGTTCGGCCAGCTTCTCGTAGGCGATGCCCATTAGGAGATCACCGACCAGAATGGCAGTGGGTTCGTCCCATTTCACGTGGACCGTCGGGCGTCCGCGCCGGGTGTCTGCGTTGTCCATGATGTCATCATGGACAAGGGTGAAGTTGTGAAACACCTCCACCGATACGGCCGCGGGCAGTGTCTTCTCGGGATCCGCGCCATGCATCTGTCCGGCCAGCGTGACCAGCAGAGGCCGCAGCCTTTTGCCGCCGCCGGCCAGCACATATTCCGCCGGCGCGTAAAGCTCAGCCGGATCAGTGGCTCCTACGGCGCGACGCAGGCCCTCCTCGATCTTATCGCGGAGCGCATCCAGTCCGCCCATCAAACCAGCGCGCTGGTTTCCTCAAGCACTTCCCGAATACGGCCGTGCACTTCTTCAAAGGCTCCGACGCCGTCGATTTCCGTCAACAGGCCGCGCTCGCGGTAGTACTCCTGCACCGGGCTCGTGTCACGGAGGTACTGTTTCAGGCGCCGCAGGACTACCTCCGGGCGATCATCGGCGCGTTGGATGATCCGCTCGGCAGGGATGTCGGGCGGCGGCGGCTTGAAGTCCAGGTGGTAGTTCTTCCGGGTCAACTTGTCTACCCGCCGCTTGGACAGGCGATCCACGATGATCTCCTCAGGAGCGACCAGGCTGATCACGCAGTGAAGCGGCGCCTCGTGGTCCTTCAGGAACTCCGTCAGCCACTCGGCCTGCGGAATAGTCCGGGGGTACCCGTCCAGAACGAAGTTGTTGAAGCCCAGATGAGCGATGGCCTCTTCTGCCATCTTCCGCACGATGCGGTCCTCAACCAGCTTGCCTTCCTTGACCATCCGCTCGGCCGCCTTGCCTACCGGCGTGCCCTGGCGGATAGCCGTGCGGAGGATGATCCCGGTTGAGACGTGGGTTGCGTCGTAGCGGTCCTGCAGAAAGCCGGCCTGCGAGCCTTTCCCCACACCAGGAGGTCCGAATAGAACGATTCTCATCGACTGAAGGCAACGGCCCCGGGGGCCGCTGTACGAATGAAGCGTGAGCCCCCGGTCAGGGGCGCGGGGAGGAAGGAAAAAGTGGGCACCTACGAGGCTTGCGGTTCGTCGTTCCGATCCGAGAGCCGTTTTACCAGCTCCCTCATGCCAACATTAAGACCCGTTCGAAGGAGAAACGCAAACAGCACCGCCAGCAGTCCCTTCTCGGCGACATCGGAATCATCCTTTAGACTGACTGGGGGGACCGATCGCGCGGCCTTTCGCGCAGCCTCTTCCGGCGAATTGCCATCGCGGAGGAATTCGGTGATGGCATCGGTCAGATCTTCGCGCCAATCGGCAAAGCCCGGGCTCGGCTTCGAGGGAGCCTTCTTCCTGCCACCGCCAAAGATGATTCCGACGGCCAATCCAACGCCTGCTGCGATGGCCGCCTTCTTGAGGATGCCATTCGAGCCTGCGTTCGCGAGCTTGGCGACGGTCGGGAGCTTGACCTCCTCCTCCATCGCCGTCAGGCGTCGCGACATGGAATCGCTCGCCGACTGAAGCCTGGCCTCAAGTTCTGCCCGGGTCTCCGTCATTTGGTCTGTCCGTTCTTCGGTGCCTCAAGTTGCCGCGGAGGCTCAGCCTCGGGCAGCGCGTCCGTCTTCTCCGCCACGCCCATCGACCCCTTGACGAATCGCGGCCGGAGCCACTGGATCAGGAGCGCGATCACAAAGGCGCCCAGCGCCACGACCATGAACCCAAGTGCCTCATTCTCCCAGATCGAGCCCAGGAGGAGGGCCAGCGCCGTCAGTGCGAAGATCAGCGCCAGTGCAGCGAGGAAAACCACCGCCGCGCCGGCAATCACCTTGTTGGCAATGCCGTCCAGCTTCTCCTCAAGATCGAGTTCGAACAGGCGAAGCTTGGCATCGACCCACTGCCGCGTGTCATCCACAAGGCCCCTGGCCTCACTGGACAAGCGCCCGATCTTCCCGGTCGGCGGGGCCTGGGTGGGCTTGGTGTCGGGCGTGTCGGGCATGGAGTGCGGGTTGCGGATCAAACCGGTTCTTGAACTTAGGAGATGCAACGATCCCGGATGCTGTTCGTTCGCCGCTACAGTCTGAACACTCTGTCAATCGTGACGCCCCGAAAGGACCATGGGCTCCATTACCACACACCCCACCCCCAACCCCAACAGCCTGAAGATCACCCGGACCGGTGATCCCTTCATCAGCGGCGGCATGGAGAGCTTCGGTTCCGCCGCCGAGGCCGCGGGGCATCCCATCGGCGAGCCGCTGTTTGCGATTCCCGGGGTGATCAATGTGTTCATCCTGCCGGATTTTGTCACGGTGACGAAGGATCCGGGGGTGAGCTGGGATGGCGTGCTGAGTGAGGTGAAGAAG
>JABDJZ010000573.1 GCA_013003255.1 Rhodothermales bacterium | reverse complement strand
GGTTGCACCTGCCCCGGCCGTTGCGCCGAAGATGCTCTTGAGGTACATGCCGGCTCCGGCCGTTCCCGAAGGGGCAACACCGATGTCGTTGCCATCGCCGATGCCGTAGATCGAGTTGGAGTCGATGGTCAGTCCGGAGATCGATCCACGAGTTCCGTCTGAGCCACCGCCAATCGCCCAGATGCCGTGGGCATAATTGAACACGCCCGCCGGATTCGGATCGATCACGTCACGGATGAAGTTGTTCTCGATCGTGATCGACGAGATGTCATCCGGGTTGGATGCTGATCCGGAGTTCCAGATGCGGACACCGGCCCAGGTGCTTGCCGTATCCGCGCCGTCAATGTCACACCCGTTGATGGTGACGTTGCTGGTCCGGATTTCAAAGACGTAGACCCCTGTCGGGTTGATGACCGTCTCTGCTGCACCACCTGCGGTTCGCCCCGAAGGATTTACGTCCGCCTGGGCACACTCGAGCGTTACGCCCTTGTCAAAGGATACACTCTCCGTGAAGGTCCCAGCCCCCACTTCGATGGTATCGCCGGCGTCTGCTTCATCGAGCGCGTGGTCGATGGTTAGGCAGGGGGTGCCTGATGCGGAGCAGTCATTGGCGGCATCGCTACCACCGGTGTCCACGTAACGAGTTGTCTGCGCCGAGACTGGCGCGATCGTAATTGCTGCCGTTGCCAGAACGGCAACGAGCATTCCGTAATTCTTGAGCATCGCTCCCCGCGATCTATTGGATAGAGGGCAAGAGTCGGGATTGACCGTGGCGGCGCTCAACAACCCGAAAGTGTACATCGGTTCAGAGGTGAGTACGTCCGAATAATTCGGATTCGCGTCCGATGTGCGATTTTCTCTGTCCGAAATCTTGCAGGCCCTTTTGGGTGGGGCAGACGGCACCCCTGCGCTTCAGGTCTCAGCGACCTTGGAAACTGCGGGCGGAGCAGCGCGCCGGCCCTTCCCAGGCTGTCCCCCTAGATCTCTACGACAGCCCTCGACGCGTGCTTTCGACCTGCGTCGGTCAGCTCAAGCAGCGGTCCCCGTCTCGATACGAGGCCGCCCGCAAGCGCCACCCGGACGGCCTGGGAGGCAAAGGCCGGCTCCCACCGGAGATGGTCCGTGAGGTGATCCTCGCGGCACTCCTCGGCTGCCTCGGGGAGCCCTTCATGGGACAGCAGATGAACAGTGAGCATCTTGGTGGCGAAGGTCCAGCGCTGACGCCGACGGCGGCGCTGCCGGGCCACATACCCCTTCTCGGGGGCCAGGAGCCACGTAAAGAAAAATGCCACGCCTACCATGGTGGCCATGGCGCCGCCGATCGAGGCGTCCAGCAGGTGGGCGAACCAGTACCCAAGCACCGCCGACACCGCACCGATGACCGCACTCAGCGCGAGCATGACCGAGAGGCGGTCGGTGAGCAGGTAGGCGGCCGAGGGCGGTCCAACCATCAGGGCCACGACCAGGATGGATCCGACGGCATCGAACGCGCCGACCGCCGTCACCGAGACCAGGGCCATGAGCAGGTAGTGCAGCAGGGCGGGCATGAGCCCCAGCGCCGCTGCCAGACCGGCATCGAACGTGGCCACCTTCAACTCCTTGAAGAAGATCACGATGAACAGGACGTTCACCACCAGGACGCCGGACATCAGGTAGAGCGAGCGTGGCCCAATGTCGTGCCCGGCGACGATGAAGCGGTCGAAGGGCGCAAATGCCAGCTCTCCCAGCAGCACCGCATCGACATCCAGGTGGACATCCCCTGCATAGCGCGCGATGAGGATCACCCCGATGCTGAAGAGCGCCGGGAAGACAATGCCGATGGCCGCATCCTCCTTGATGAGGCGTGTAGAAGAGATCATCTCGACCAGTGCCACGGTCAGAACGCCCGTCAACGCCGCGCCCGCGATCAAGATGGGCGATCCAAGATCCCCCGTGGCAAAGAACCCGATGACGATCCCCGGGAGGATGGCATGGCTGATGGCATCACTCATCATCGACATCTTCCTCAGGACCAGGAAGACCCCCGGCAGCGCACACGCGGCCGCCACGACCATCGCAATCAGCTGTATTTCCAGTTGTGCCTGTATCACGCCAGCTTCCAGTCTGTGGGGCTTTCGTGCGCGAGCATGCGAGCGCGGTCGGTGCCATCCTGGGTCAGTGCCCATCGGGTGGCATCAATCTGCTGGACATAGCCTCGGTCAGCCAGAAGGCGCAGGTTGCGCTTGGTGGCCCCACGCGGAAAGCTCATCGCATCCAGTACCCTGCGATCGTGAGGGTGCTCGGGCGAATCGTGCTGCGTGGCCAGCAGAAAGAGATCCATCAAGACCGCGTCCATACGAAGGCGGCGGCCGGCCCGCCAGGTTCTGAGCCGGGACCAAACCATGCCCCGATTCGGAGCCAGGAGCAGGGAAACGCCCACAATGAAGCTGACCGCCACCACGATGGTGGGCCCGGTGGGCAGTTTGGCCTGCGCGCTGCTGATGGCAGCGCCGGTCACCCCGGCGAGCGCGCCAAATACGCCTGACAGGACCACCATACGTCCCAGCCGATCCGTCCACTGCCGGGCGGCGGCCGCAGGCGAGATGATCATGGCGCTCATGAGCACCACCCCAACCGTCTGGAGACCGATTACAATCGATACCACCAGCAGCGTGGTCAGCGCTATGTCCAGGCGTCGAATGGGCAGGCCGAGCGTTCGCCCGAAATCCGGATCGAATGAGAGCACTTTGAACTCCTTCCAGAGCACGTACACCAGAGCGAGTGCCACGGCGGCGATGACCGCCATCATCACGACATCGCTCACCCTGAGGGATGCTGCCTGACCGAACAAATAGGTGTCCAGTCCGGCCTGATTGGCGTCCGGACGCTTCTGGATGAAGGTCAGGAGGACCAGTCCAAACCCGAAGAACACGGAGAGCATCATCCCCAGGGCGCTGTCATACTT
>JABDJZ010000453.1 GCA_013003255.1 Rhodothermales bacterium | reverse complement strand
GTCGAGGCGCGCCGTGGCCACCCTGAGTTGCGGACCCCGCCGCGTCCTTGAGGCTCCCATGGCGAACTGGTCCCACTGGAAGGCCAGGTTGTAGGTGGCGGTGTCCCCCAAGAGCGTGGTCTGCTGGACCGGGATGGCCTCCTTCCCGTCCGGCAGTTCCGTAATGAGAAAGCGATCCTTGTGAATGACCCGATCCACGTACTCGGCGTCCTTCTGCACGGCCGTGAGCGTAAAGAGATAGCGGCCACTGTCCTCGTACGACATGGATTCCATCAACCGGCGCTCCGCGCGACCGGGACGAATACCGCCGGGCTCCGGACTCCAGTGAACTACCGTACGCGTCGACCCGTCGGGCTCCAGATAGCGAACGGCGCGGTACCCTACTTCCAGGTCGCCCTGCTCGGACAGCGCCTCGGTGTACACCCGCGGCGCCACCTTCTCCCGGGTGGCGATGGAGACATCATCCTCCGATCGGGATTTCACCATCAAGGTCTGGATGAACTGCCCGGGCTGCTGGATCTGGCTCTGGCCGGAGACGGGCGGCGGTGGCCTCCCGAGGGGGCTGGAAAGCCTGTTGGCCATCCGACCCGCCGCGAATTCCGGCATCTGCATGGCGTAGTTGTCGACCTCGGCGTAGCGCATCGCGAAGTCCGGGTGCAGCGGTGCCAGTTGCCGGAAGATGTTCTGCATCACGGCGATTGACATCCCTGCCTTGATGCGGCCTCGTTGGCTGCTCCCGAACCCGGACCGCAGCGTGGTGGGAATCAGATCGACCGTCTCGCCGATCCGCCATTCGCCCCGCTCCCGAACGAAGAGGAACCAGGCCGCGCGGTCAATGTGGCCGAAGACCCAGAATTCGTTATCCGGGAAGTCGCTGAGATTGACCGTGGCTCCGGGCCGAAAGATGATGTCGGTGAGCACGGGATCGTCAAACGTGACCTTGATCTCCTCCTGCGGAGGCCCATAGCGCAGGTAGATCTCGCCGCGGGTGTCGATGCCAGCCGGAGCGTCCCGGTCCGGGAATTCCGCCAGCGCATGACCCACCCGCCGTAGGTGCTCCTCCAGGCGCTCATTTGATCGCGTGGCGGGTACAGGGTCCTGGGATCTCCACCACGTAACCAGCAGCGGTCCCGCGCCTGCCCGTGCCGACCATGCCTCCCGCTCATTCGCCGGGCTGCGCGTGAACGCGTCGTTCATCACCCCTGCCGGGGCAACCAGATTCAATTGAGCCACGTGCCGGGCCAGGATCGCCCGTTCTTCGTCATCCAGAAGTGCATCGACGTTGTAGAGCAGGTTGATGTACTGATCGAGCACCATGCTCTGCTCGGGTCCATCCGGCTGACGCAGGCGGTCCATCAGGTAGGCATCCGCGAGGCGCACGTCGAACGAGCCGCGGTCACCCATGGCCTCCACCCCGCGGGTGAGCGTGGCCGACGCCAGGGAGTCCTCCTCCAGCGCCAGATAGGCCCGGCTCAGCCAGTAGGCCGCTGCGCCGTAGCGGGTTTCAGACCACGCCGCATTCTCTTCGACAACGGCATGCAGCCTCTGCTGCGCCAAGGCGGTGTCCCCTGAGTCCAGCGCCCGTTTTCCTTCCGCAAACCAACCGGCCAGTTGATCCTGCGATGCCTGGGCCTGGATATCCGCCGGCGCGCCGACGCATGCCAGAACCCACGCGCATGCCAGTATGACGCCGAGACGGTCCATACGAAAATCTATCCGGTGGCCGCTGGCGGGTTCCGCAATCCTCGGCGGACGGCCGCAACCGAAGGCTCAGTGGTCGAGCCCGGCCAGGGGAATCCGGTACACCGATCCGTTCCTGAGCGAGATGACTGCCACTCCGCCGATCACCACAACGTCCTCGTGGTCACCCGGGAAGTGGAGTGAGGAAACGGACCACGCCTCACCTTGGAGGTCTTCCGGCGACCCGAATCTCCGCACCAGGAGTCCGCGACCTGCATCCTGTCTGACTGTGCCGGGAGGCTGGATGTCGAACTCGTTCTGGGCGATGAGCACCTCGGCACGGCCATCCCCGTCTATATCTGCGATTTCGACGGCTTCGGCCGCTGAGAACTGCGCGGTCTGGGGCAGCACCTCCGCCCTAAAGCCATCGCCTTCATTCAGGAAGACGGTCGTGGCCAGTGTCGTGGCTTCCAGCCAGGCCTCTTGCGGGCCCAGAAGATCCTCTACGGTTGAGGAGGCAAAGGCGCGCCAGGAGGAGACCCGCCGTGACAGCACCGGAAGCGCCCTCCGAAGCGTGCCGAAGTCGGCAATGGGACTCCATCCGCGGAGATCCTCTCGATACTCGGCTTCCACCGGATCCGGCCGCCCGTCTCCGTCATGATCCGCCGGGTACAGACGCAGGCCCTGCCCGCTCTGGTCAGGGGCGCCTATCCGGCCGTACCGCGAGTTCCAGCCCCAGTTGCCTGCCACAAGGTCTTCCCTCCCATCGCCGTTGAGATCTCCCCAGGCCACGTCCTGCCAGAGCCCGGTCAAGGCCGTCAAGCCCCATTCGGCGGAGCGATCCGTGAGTTGGCCGCCCTCATTGATGAAGAGGCGAACCGGGCCCCACTCCGTGGCCACGGCGAGGTCCAGGTCCCCGTCTCTGTCCGCGTCCCCCATCGAGGCTCCGGTGGCCAGGCCGGTTTCCAGCGTGGTCCATGTCGCGAATCCGTCCTGACTGCCTTTCAACAGCAGGCCCGGCGTCGTGTTGGGGTACAGGGCCGCACTTCGGGCGCCGACAAAGGCGTCGGCCTGTCCGTCTCCATCGAGGTCGCCCAGTGCAATGGGACCGGGGGACTCGAGGGTCAGGGGAAAGTCCTGTATCAGACGTCCGGCGGAAAAGGTCTGTAGCCGGACGGTGCCGGCGGTGCCTTCGACCACCGCAACGACGCGGTCATCCGCTGCGGCGGCGGAAATCCAGCGGACGGGGGCAAGCGGAAGCTGTGGCCCCGGCCCGATGGTCAGCGCACCTCGTGTCGGGGTGCCGCCGACGATGAGCGACTGCCCGTCCGGGTGGGCCACAAGCGGTGGTCCGTGGCGAAGGGGGCGGTGTGCCAGGGGTGAGGTTGGGATGGCCTGCGTGGGCGCGGAGGCCGGGGAGACGATGAGTTCGGGACGGGCGTGGGTGGTCGAGGGGGTGTGGCCCGTGGCGGCCGGTCCCGAGT
>JABDJZ010000545.1 GCA_013003255.1 Rhodothermales bacterium | reverse complement strand
CCTCAACGCGGCTTCCCTTGGCACCGACCACCCGAATGGTGGTCCCGGCCTCAATGTACTCTCCGGCCGTCATCACGTCGATGCGCCGGTCATCTATCATGGCTATTCCGGCGGGACGAAGCGTGGTGAGGGCCTTGCCGATCTTGCCAACCAGCGTGCTATCCGTGGGCGCTGAAGTGAACCCGGCCGCGCTGCCGAGTTCGGGGGCCAGTACCAGCTGGTTGAACCGGGTTGATTGAGGGAGCCATCGGGCCGCCAGCATCATCAGTGCCACGAGAATGGCCATGGTAATTGCCAGGGTCCAGATGGCTGCACCAACCTGTTCCACGCTCGGGAAGTTGAGTCCGACGTTTCCGATCAGCGATACTGCCAGCGAGAACACCACGAGAACAAGGCCCGACAGACCGGCGACCCCGAAGCCGGGAAAGACGAATAGTTCGACCAACAGGAGGGCGATCCCGAGAATGAAAAGGACGAGCTCCCAGGATTCCACAAGACCCAGCACGTAGTGCGGTCCGAAGGAGAGTGTCGCCCCTATCAGGGCCATCAGGCCCGGAAAGCCTACGCCGGGAGTCTGCAATTCGAAGTAGAGTCCCCCGAGCATCATCAGCATCAGAATGGACTGCACCACGGGCGACCCGAAAAACCGCAGGACGGCCTCCAGCCGCGTGGCGTTGTGGTTGAAGACACGCTCCCCGGTGACTTCCAGGGCCTCCATCAACCGATCCAGGTTGTCGATGATGGCGTCCGCCACGCCGAGATCCAACGCCTCGGTGGCGGAAAGAGTCAGCACTTCGCCTGCCGGAGACACGCCGGGGACATCCAGGTTCTCATCAACCATGGCCTCGGCGATGTCCGGGTCCTTCCCGTTGGCTTCGGCGGTGGATCGCATCAGGCCACGCATGTAGCTCTGGTACTTGTCAGGCGCGGCTTCGCCCCCGGTACCCTGCACCACCGTCGCTGCCCCCATCGACGCGCCCGGAACCATCACGATCCGGTCCGCTGCGTAGGAGATCAGGGCGCCGGCGCTGGCTGCGTTCTTGTCGATGAAGGCGATGGTGACCATCTCCGCATCGAGGATGGATTTCCGGATCTTGTCGGCGGCGTCAACCAGTCCGCCAAACGTATCCACGTGAAAGATCACGGCTGCGGCATCGGCCTCCGCGGCATCAGCCAACGCCCGGTCCAGGTAGGCAGCAAGTCCGTTGTCAATCATGCCTTCCACGGGCACTACGTAGACGGGGCCCTCAGGCAGGACGGGAATCCAGGTATAGGCGGCCGACTGCGCCCGGGAGGGCTGCACGACCGCAAGCATCAGGAGGATGAGCGAAGCGAGTCGCATGGCGTTCAGGGTTCAATGAGGACCGGCGTTCCGACGTGAATCACGTCCCAGAGCCGGTCAATGATGTCGTTCTCGATGGCGATGCAGCCCTGTGTCCAGTTGGCCCGACGGCCGGTTCCATCCCCGTGAATCTCGATCCACCCGCCCAGCGCCGTGTTCATCGGCGGCATTGCAAAGAGTGAGTCCGCCCGAATGATCCGGCGGTACTCGGATTCCGAAATCAGGTCACTGCGAAGGCCTCGCACGGCGTCCTCCCGGTTCGGGTAATTCAGCACAAATGCCCGGTGAAACTGGCTGGCCGGGTTCTTTCCAACTACGTAGAAAATGCCGTCCGGGGTTCGCCAGTGGTCCGGATCATCCCGCGATCCCCGCTTCTCCTTGTCGGAAAAGAAATTGTAGCCCAGGTCTGCGGGCATTCTCCGAATGAGTTCGTCGCCCCGGTAGACGTACAGCGTCTGGCTCTTCTTGGAAATGCGCACCCAGACGTTGGAAATATCGCCCGCGCGGATGAGTCCACGCGCACCATCAGCGGTGCGCACTTCTGCCCAGGCCGAGTCTGCCGAGAGCAGATGAACGGGCTCACGCAGGCCGAGTGAGACGTACGGCCTGGTGGTATCGCTCCGGGCGTAGATGGTGGCGTCGGACCGGACGGCGTAGTACAGCCCTCCGTCATCCGGATCCTGTCCATACGCAGGCGCGCCCCAGAACCCAACCAGCAGCACGCAAATCACCAGGTGCGTCGGCGACGGCCTCAGCCCGCGGGGGTGCGATTTCGTTCGATGCATAGGTGAAGGGCCTCCAGAACACCCGCTGACACTTCTCCCTGCGTGACGGTTCCGGCGGCGTGCCGAACCGCTTCCGTTCCGTTGGCCGGGGCGAACGCCGTCCCGACGTTCCGGAGCGCTCCGAGGTCTCCGTTCGTGTCGCCAATGAACGCCATTTCTGACAGGGGAATCCCTGTTTCTTTGGCCAGCCACTCCAGTCCCTGAGCCTTGGTCAGATTGCCCATCATGACGTCCACGGAAATCGGGGTAAAGGCAACGACGAATTCGGGGTGGTTGGCCTCAACGAAGGAAGCAGTGCGCACCATGGCTTCTCGGATTTCGCCTTGGTCCGCTCCAATGACACCTGCCTGGGTGTGCTTTCCGCGGTCCACGGCCATCGACGTGCCCCTGACGAGGCTTTCCAGCCAACGCTGAATGTCCTCCACCGCGCGGGCTGCGGCCTCCGTGAAGTCCGGATGCCACGCGCGGACGCCCGTCTGCGGATGGAACATCCCGGCTCCCGCTTCAAAAAGAAAGGGCTGCGTCACACCGAGGGCCTGCGCCATCGCCTCGGCGTATCCCAAGGGACGTCCGGTGCAGATCGTGAAGGCAGGTGGGATCTTCGGTACCCCTGATGCCGATCCGGCCTCCACCAGCTGCCTGAGCGCACCGAGGTGTTCCAGATTGAACGGGACGAACGGCTCCGACAGGCAGCCGTCGATGTCCGAGACAAAGAGTCGAACCACTCCGATCAATCCTCGAGGACTTCGGAGAGGTTTTCGACCAGAAGATCGGAGATCCCCATGTTGCTGAATCCGCCGTCGTGGAACAGGGTCTGCATCGTCACCATGCGGGTCAGGTCACTCAGCAGGGAGACGGTGTAGTCTGCGCAGGACTCTGAATCGGCGTTACCCAGCGGCGCCAGCCGTTCGGCAAACTCGAACATGGCGTTGAACCCGGAAATGCCCGATCCCGCCGTGGTCTTGGTTGGGCTCTGACTCACTGCGTTGATGCGAATGCCGCGTTTACCAAGACGGTAGCCGTAAGACCGGACGATGCTCTCAAGCAGGGCCTTGGCGTCACCCATCTCCGAGTACTTCGAAAAGACCCGCTGTGCACCGATGTAGGAGAGGGCAACGATGGAGGCGCCGTCATTGAGTGCGCCGGTCTCTTCGGCCGCGTGCACGGTCCGGTGAAGCGAGATGGCCGAAATGTCGAGGGTCTTGTGATACCACTCGTACTTCAGGTTCTCGTAGGGCCGGTTCTTTCGGACGTTCAGACCCATCCCGATGGAGTGGACGATGAAGTCCACGCCGCCATAGGCCTCCTTGGCCTCGTTGAACAGGGACGCCAGGTCGTCGTCGTTGGTGGCGTCGGCCCAGACAATCTTGGCGTCCGTCTTCTCTGCCAACTCGTCCAGTCCACCCAGGCGCTTGGCCACAGGGGCGTTGGAGAGGATGAAGCGTCCGCCTTCGCGGTGAACCGCCTCGGCGATCTTCCACGCGATGGATGAATCGTTCAGCGCGCCGAAAATGACGCCAGTCTTGCCTTCAAGCAGTCCGTTTCCCTTGGCCATGGATGGTAGTGTGTGTTCGATGGGCTGGAAGAAGAATACGCAATGCCACCGCCGTCTGGGTGAAGATGCGTGAAGGTTGCCAGGCTAGAAACGGATGCGGGACATGGGCTCGACGAGTTCGAGCATCCGGTCATGGACCCGGCCGTTGGAAGCCACCACCTGTCGTGCGAAGGCAGCATCCGGACTCCCGGCGTAGTCGGTGATTCGGCCTCCGCCGCACTCCACCAGAAGCATGCCCGCCGCCACATCCCAGGGCGCCAGGCCAGTTTCGAAGAAGCCATCGAAGCGCCCCGAAGCCACCCACGCGAGGTCTACGGCGGCGGAGCCCGGTCGCCGGACTCCCTGCGCCTCACGCATGAAGTCCTTCAGGACGGCCAGGTAGGCATCTATGTGGGCGTACTCGCGATACGGGAATCCCGTGGTCACCAGGGCATCGCCCAGTTCGGTAACGCCACTCACGGAGGCGGGTCTACCATTGACGGTCAGCGAGCCGCCCCGGTATCCTGAGAAGAGTTCGTCCCGCGAGACATCGTAGACCACGCCGACCTGCATTTCTGAGCCCTGCTGCACGCCAATGGACACGGCATATGGGGGCACCCCGTGCGTGAAATTGGTGGTGCCGTCAATGGGATCAATGATCCAGCGCCAGGTACCGGCGCCCGCGTCTGGCCTCAGGTCATGCTGTGCATCCTCTTCTGCCAGAATTTCGTGGCTTGGGAAAGCGGACTTTATGGCCGATACCACAATGGACTGGGCACCCCGGTCCACATCCGTCACGAGATCATGCAGTCCCTTAGCCGAAACCCTGTCCGGAGCGACGCGGCCCGATTCACTCGCAATGAGTCGGCCGGCTGCGAGCGCGGCCTCGATGGCCGTGTGCAGGACAAGCTGAACGGTGTCGGGCATGGGGTTGGTCTGGGAATCCTGTCTGATAACTACGCGTACCGCTGCTCATGAACCGGGTGCCTGCATACTTGGTCCGGCTTGGACCACTCGCCGTCCTGCTTGCCGCAGTCCTCATCGGGTCCGGCTGCAAGGCGCCGAGCCCGGAGTTGGACACCACGGAGGCAGGCCGCGTCGACAGCGTTTCAACCCTGCTGAGCGGTGTGGATGATACGGCCTTTCGAGCTGCTTTCAGCGGCATCGACGACTACCGCTACACCCGGTATACCCGCACCGAGCAGTTCGACACGGACGACTATCTGGTAGCCTATCGGGAGAGCGTTCACCGCGCCGGCTGGGATGCAGGCCTCCGCACCATCAGCGTGCAACAGGAGGACTCGGCAGGCACCTTTGACTTCGGGCTTTTCGACCGATTCACCTCGAGCACGCTGACCGGGCTGGACCCCATCGACCTGGTCAAGTACCTCCTGCCGGAAGAGCCTCCGTACCTGCAGGGCCGGAACCGCGAGAAGTACGAGTGGAGCTTCCTGCCCGATACGCTGCTCTGGGACACGCAGGCCAAAGTGATCGAGGTCAAGGCGCGGCGCCTGAAAGGGGATGGTGAGAACATCCGCAAGGTGCGCCACTATGTGGACCGGACCACGAATGAGCTCATCGCCATGTACCTGGAGCGGATTGACCTGGCGCTGCTCTTCAGGGAAGAGAGCCAGTTCTATGTCCACATGCGTCGGGCAGATGATGGTACGCTGGTGCCGCACAACACGCGATTCCAGACGCACATCCGTACGCCCTTCGAGACGGACAACAAGTTCCGAACGGTCTCGACGTACTACGAGTTGGAGCCCATTCCCGACCTTCCGTCAACCACGGAGGATGCAGTCCAGGAGAACGCAGCGCTCAGTTCTGAAACCACCGCTGAAGCTCCGGTCGGGACCTGAGACTGGACAGTTCGGGGTCGGCCGTCACATCACGCGCGGTCAAGATGCCCTTTTCCAGCCCTCCGGCAAGCGTAACCGCGGCCGCATCCGGCCTGGACTTGGCCTGGAAGACACGCGCCAGTTGGACGTTGGCACCTGCAGGTGAGCGGTCCTGGGTCAGTGCCAGGCGACCAAACGCTTCGGCCTGATCCAGGTCTCCCAGCATCTGCGCGTTATACGATAGGCGAATGTGGAGGTCAGCCCCGGAGTCAATCAACGAGCCGGCCCGCTCAAGTGCCGTGACGGCCTCTGCCACCGCTCCTGCCGAACGACGGGTCTCGCACAGCAGCAGCCACGCTTCTCCGTTTGCCGGCTGTAGGGCAACGGCAGACTGCGCATCCCGGGCCGCATCCTCGGGTCGTCCGAGGGCAAGCAGAACCTGACTTCTGAGCATCAATGCCTCGACGTCCTCCGGCAGCGCTCTGATGACGGTGTCGAGGCGTGTCTTGGCTTCGTTCAGACTGGATCCGGTGCGAAACGCCCGCTCCGCGCGGTGGTACTGCAGGGACAATTCCTGGGGTCGTACAATCTGACCCTGGCTACCTTCCGGGAGCAGGAACGCAATGAGCAGTATGGTCAGCAGGCGCAGGTACATCGATTCTTCGGGAGCGGACCCCTGGCAGGCACCAACAACTGTGCCTTCTGCCGCAGGTCCAGGTCTGCGGGGGTTCCGGGTGCTCAGCGTACACGTTTCTGTCCGGCGCGATCCCGAAGGTGGACAGTCTGCCGATGCTTGACTGGCTACACACGACGGGGCGACTCCTTGGGACCTCGGCCATGGGGCGCGTTATGGAGTCCCACCCGGAAATCGATTCTACCAACGCGCGCGCCCTTTCCTGGGCCTCTGAAGGCGCCGTGCATGGCTCTATGGTGGTGGCCGAAAAGCAGACCGCCGGAAGGGGGCGTCACGGTCGGTCCTGGGATGGAGGCCAGGGCGAGTCGCTGCTATTCTCTCTTGTGGTACGCCCGCAGATGGAAAAGGAACGGTTCGGGCTGCTCCCCCTTGCGGCCGGTTTGGCAGTCAGGGATGCAGTGGAGCCGTTGCCCGGCCTCCCGGAGCCGGCGCTCAAGTGGCCGAATGACCTGCTTGTGGGTGGCCGAAAATGCGCAGGGATCCTGGTTGAGTCCGTGATGCCGGCCGGATCGGCGCCGTGGGCGGTTGTGGGGATCGGCCTCAACGTGAACCAGGATTCGTTCCCCGAATCGCTGAAGGAGATAGCAACTTCGCTGCGCCTGGCGTCCGGGAAGCAGGTGGCACGACCGCTGCTTCTTGCGCACTTACTGGAAGCTTTCGAGGAACGACTCGGGTTGGCAGAAACCCGGCCTTCCGCGTTGGTCCAGGACTACCTGCAGGTGCTTCATGGAGTCGGCCGGCCAGTCCGTTTCCGGCACCCGGACGGGAGGGTCACTGAAGGGGTCCTCTCCGGGATTGACCACTCAGGGGCGCTGCGGGTTGAAACCGGTGGCCAGGAAGAGGTCTATACTGCCGGGGAAATCAGTCTGTCCGCAGCCGGATGAGCATGCACGCAGCGATCGACATAGGCAATACGCGATGCAAGATTGGCTGGACCGATGCCGATGGCATCTGGACCGTCCGGTCGGCGCCGACAGAGTCTGTCCAGGCCGACCCGGGCGCCCTCATGGCCGAGGCTCCCCCTGAGGTCCGGGCCGTCTCGATAGTCTCGGTGGTACCTGCTGCGGCGTTGGTCATTCGGGAATTCCTGGAGGCGCCTGCCTCTGAATCGGACGGCAGGATGGACCTGTTCGAGGTGCTCCCGGGCTGCCGACTTCCGTTTGAGATGGGATACCGTACGCCGGAGACCCTGGGAAACGATCGGCTCGCCGCCGCGGCGGCCGCCTGGATGGAGTACCGCGGCGAAACGGGTGTCCTGGTTCTGGACGCCGGGACGGCCGTCACGTTTGAGGTGGTGGACGGGAGCGCCACGTACCGGGGCGGGTCCATCGGGCCGGGTCCCGCGCTTCTGTCGCGAGCCCTTGGGTCCGGGACCGCACAGCTGCCGGACATCATGGATCTCCCGGGTCCGAGCGCCATCGGCAGGTCTACCGCGGAGGCCATCCAGTCGGGCATCCACTGGGGATTCCGCGAGTCGGTGGCAGGGATGATCCGTCGCTACCGGTCAGAGTTGGAGGACCAACTGCTGGTTGTCGCAACCGGCGGATGGGCCGCCGATCTCGCGCAGCACATCCCTGAGATTGCCGTCGTGGATCCCCACCTGGTCCTGCGGGGCGCCGTCTTGCTGCGTGAACTCAGTGCTCGGCCAGTAGCGACTTGAGATAGCCGATCAGCACGTCGATGGCCGCGTGGTTATGCCCGCCGCGCGGGACAATCAGGTCCGCCTGCCGCATCGAGGGCTGGACAAACCTCATGTACATCGGGCGAACCGTCGATTCGTACTGGGTGAGTACCGATTCAATGGACCGTCCGCGCTCAGAGATGTCGCGCCGAATGCGCCTGACCAGTCGGATGTCATCATCGGCTCGGACAAACACACGAAGATCCAGTCGTTCGACCAGATCCGGATCAGCGAGAACCAGGATGCCTTCCACCATGACCACCGGGCGGGGCTCGACGGTGACCGACTCGTCCGCGCGGGAGTGCGTGGTGAAGTTGTAGACAGGCTTCTGGATGGTCCGGCCCGCCCGAAGGGAGTCCAGATGCTCGCAAAGCAACTCGGTCTCAAGCGACTCCGGGTGGTCGAAGTTCTGCGCGGCACGCTCCACCAGCGTCAGGTGCGCCAGGTCCCGGTAGTACGCGTCGTGATCCAGGACTGCGACGTTGTCGCGGCCAACGGCCTCGAGAACCCGGTCCATCACAGTTGACTTCCCCGAGCCGGACCCGCCGGCAAGTCCGACGAACACCGGTCTGCCCGATGGGGGGTGGGCAGTCATCCGATCAGTGCCGGACCATCACGATCTCGTGCGTCCTGGTGGCGGCGTCATACGAGGAGCGTTCCTCGTCGTACGTGTAGCCGTCCGGATGGCGCCAGGAAAGCAGCGGCTCGATGTCCTCGAGCGTCTCGCGAACAATGAAGTTGACCAGGCGACCACGCAGGGGTACCTGTTCCTCGACTTCGGTCATCGTTCCAGCGATGTTTCGCCAGAATGTGACCCGAACCATCGACTTGTAGGTCATCTCGTTGTCCCACATGGCCTCGTGGGACTCGGACAGGAGGTTCCACACCAACTGATCCTTGATGGTCTCGTTCAGGGGCCCGGAGATACGCGGCCGCCAGTACTCGATCACGGAGCCAATTCCGGGGACCTCGGCATCCACACCCAGCAGGTACGGGGGGATGAGATCATCAGGCCTTAGGATGCCGAACAGTCCGGATACGATCACGCCTTCCTCAAGAAGGCGGCGCTGGGCACCGGTCGGCAGGCCCGGAAAGTCCATCGCCTTGTACATCACGCCAGGACCATAACGATCCAGCGCAGACATCAGCGGGGCCTTGTAGATCTGGCGGTTGATCTCGATCCAATCCACCGACCCATCGTCCGCAATGGTGCCGAACAGGGCATCCTGATCATCCACGCCGTCCTTGATGGACTTCTGGAGCGCATCAATCAGAGCGCGCCGATCCGTGTTCAGGGAATGGAAATAGTTGAACGTGTTCGACGAACGATAGTCGAACATGTCTGGAGCAAACGGATTGCCGCCTTCAGCCTTTGGGCCGGCGGAAGGAAGCAGGATCGAGAAGTCTGGCATCAGCCGGTCTTTCGGTGCTGTCGCATTTCGCCGATCAGATTGTCGATGTCGGCGCGAATCTGCTCCGCCTTCTCCTCTGCATCGGCAACCAGTGCGTTGCCGTCACGGCGAGCCTCGCCAGATTCCTCGGGGCTGAGGTACTCGTCCAACAGTTCGGAGACGCGTTGGCCCAAATGATCCAGTTGGTAGGCCAGGCGTCTGCGCACCTTGCGGCCTTCTTCTGGTGCTGAGATGAGACCCAGGCCAAAGCCGACGGCACCGCCGGCAATCAGGCCCCAGATCCAGGCTCGGGCACTACTTCCTAATCCGTTGTCGCTCATGAAACCGGCTGAATAAGTCCTCCCGTTGAACCGGAGAAACGGGCCTCCAGTTTCAATGGAAGGGGGTTAGTAGAACACGGGAAACGCCCGATCGACGCTTCCTCTCAGTCTACTTACCCTTCTTCTTGTGCCGATTCTTGCGAAGGCGCTTCTTGCGCTTGTGCGTCGCAATCTTGTGTCGCTTACGCTTCCGACCGCAGGGCATATCTATACCGGTTGTAGAAAAAATCTGTAGCAGAAGACAAGTGTACCTGTAATGGGGTACGCAATCAAACTGATTCCCGGTGAAGAGGCCCGCTACAGGCCGATCCAGGATGTTTCGTCGAACGGGTAAAGGAAACCCCGAAAACGCGTCGTTATATATATATTCCCGTTCGGAATGGTCACTGCGTAGTCGACCTCCCTCCCAACGTATGACGAACACCGACTACACCATTCATACCACCCAGGGTTTCCGCTACGCGGACGAAGGCCCATCCCATGGAAAGGGTCCTGTGGTCCTGCTCCACGGGATGATGGGTGAGGTGGGCAATTGGGAGCACACCATCGGATCCCTCTCCCGCGCCGGATTCCGGGTCCTTGTCCCCATCCTGCCGGTCTACGCCCTGCCCATGAAGCAGACGCACCTGCCCGGCCTGGTGTCGTTCGTCCGGTCATTCATGGATGCGCTCGGGTTGTCCAGTGCCGTGGTAAGCGGCAACTCGCTGGGCGGACACATTGCCCTGATGCTGGCCATCAACCATCCGGAGCGCGTTCGTGCCCTCGTCCTTACCGGGGCGTCCGGGATCTACGAAGTGGATATGGGACAGGGCGTGATGCGCAGAAAGGATCGCGAGTTTCTGCGTGAGCGGGCGGCGATCACCTTCTATGATCCGAAGCACGCCACCAAGGAACTGGTTGATGAGGTCTACGAGACCGTCAACAACCGCATGCGCGCCGTCCGCCTCATCAAGATGGCCAGGTCGGTGAAGGAGGAGAACGTGCGGGATGACCTGGGGACGATTGAGGTCCCCACCCTGTTGATCTGGGGGCGCGAAGATGAGATCACGCCGCCGGACGTGGCCGTCACTTTCAACGAGCTCATCTCCCGATCCGAACTGCATTGGATAGATGAATGCGGCCACGCTCCCATGCTGGAGAAGCCTGACGAATTCAATGAGATACTTCTCGACTTCCTTGGCCGTGTCACTGCGTATGAGGCCGTGGCCTAGGCTTCGTGGGCTCGTTCCGCTCGCGGCCGTCCTCCTGATGATTGCAGGCTGCAGCGTGGACCCTATTGACGAAGGCACCCTGCTGGTTTCCGTCTCTGCGACCCAATCCATTGCGTCTCCGTCGATTCCTTCGATTGTGACGGTTACCGCACGCAATGACACTTCAGACCGCGTGGTCTGGGGACAGGGCAGTTCCGGGTGTCAGTTGTCCCTTTCGGTGCTGACCTCGGCAGGCGAGCGCCACCCCGCAGACATTCGGGCCTGTACCCAGGACTTCGTGGACCAAGCGCTCGCGCCAGGTGCTGCGCGGACGGAAACGTTTGAGTTCACGGGTGAAGTGGTCATCGACGGGCTGGTGGTTTTGCTGCCGGCCGGCGATTATCGCCTTGTGGGCAATGCCGGGGACAAGGGTGAGTCCGAAGCGATTGGGATTGTTGTGGCTGGCGGGTGAGGTTGAGCCGTTCGCCGGCGTTCCCGGGCGCGCCACCCGCCGATATCGACGCGCGGGTTCAGCTGGCGTGGCATTCACGATGGCAGCCCCGATCTTGCGACATGCGAAGAATGCTGTTGGCAGGGATTGTGGTTACGCTGGTGGGCGGGTGTGCACCCTCCCTGTCACCGCTTTATCGGGACTACCGGGATGAGGCGGATGCCGGCGCGGACGTGTACAGCCGAATCGAGCGCGCCTTGGATGCCGCCGAATGGTCGACTCGGGATGCGGTTACCGACAACGTGGTGGCTACCGAGCCCAGATCCATCCGCTCGTGGGGGATCTACTCCGTAGAGATTGAACTCGAAGTGGTCCCGTTGGCCGGGAATCATGTGCGGGTTTTCGTCAATCCCTACCGGCACTTCTTTCAGGGCACGCGCCGGAAAGTGCCGTATCTGCGCAACTCGTGGGCGCGCTCGCTAAGGGACCTTACCGAGAGCCTTGAGGCGGAAGGCCTGACCTACGAGGGGACCGCCATTCAGCGAGTCCGCGAGGCGGGGGTTCGGTAGGAGCCTCGGGCGGGCTGCGTCGGTATCTTCGGGCTGCGGCGGTTTGTCCGGGCTGCGGTGGTGTAGGCAAGCTCCGGCACGAAACTGGCAGAGGCGCCATCCGTATGACGAAAGGTCTTCGGGCAACCGGGGACAGGTTCTTTCACTTATGGGGATGTCACGGTTTCGACGGGTGGTATGATTCGTCAGGCTGCGTTCCGAGCCATTCTTGGTGATGCTCGTTAAACCTCCCAAGAACATTGCAACTGCGAACGATTACTCGTACGCGATGGCGGCTTAGTCCCGCTATCTGTCTCTAGCTCGCCCGACCATTGGTGGGTCATGAGGCATCATGCTTAGTGGTCTAGCGCCTCAGACGCCGTCTGAGTACTGAGGCGCAAAACTTTATCAGACTGTGCTTTCGGGTCGCCTTGTTGACTGGCAATGGCCCGCGAGCGAGAACTCCAATAGGTCAACTATGAGCGTAGATGTCTTTCAGGACATTCATTCGGACGCGGGTTCGACTCCCGCCATCTCCA
>JABDJZ010000510.1 GCA_013003255.1 Rhodothermales bacterium | reverse complement strand
CGCGACCTTCCTTGTACTCGAAGCGACGCTCGCGGAAGTCGCGATCCGTATCCGTGTACGCGCCACCAATCTTCAGGACGGACTGCTCACCGGACCACTGGCGAAAGCGCACGGAGAAATCAGCACCGAGATCCGCTGTCTTCTCATTCAGGTCCCGGTAGAAGCGGGTCGGCGCGGGGTAGAGTGAGGCAGGACTCTGGTAGAGCGTGTCTTCGAAGACGCCGTCGAAATCGCGATCCCGGGCCGTGTAGTGGTTCGAGAAGTAGCGCAGATCGGGCTCAGCCTGACTGTTGTCTGAACTCGACGCGCGCCAGTTCAGGGTCCCGAAACCGAAGGCGTGCTCACCGCGCCCCTGGACGGAGAGAAGGGAGCGCTCCTTATAACCCAGGACTCGAGTCTGGAACGTGGAATTACCACTCAGGTCAACCCAGTAGCCCTCGAGTTCTCGCGATTCATTGATGCCGCTCTGGGTCCGCATGAGCGTCAGGCTCGTGGAATGACGCGGGTGCGGCTTGTAGGCGAAGGTGCCGAGAAAGCCCCAATTCACCTCCTGAGACCCCTTTCGGTCAAAGCCCGTGGTAGAAACGGGGCGCTCGTCGTCGTTTCCGAAATAGCGTGTGGAGGTCAGGTTGTTGATATCACTGACCTCTCCTCCAATCAGCTCCCATCTCCCTATAGTACCGTCGGAATAGGCGCTGAAGCTGTTTCCATAACTACCGGACAGTGTGAAGCCGAAGGGACGGCCAAAGACGTCCACCTTGTTTCCGACCGCGGCCGAGATGGACCGATTCACGGGCGCCGTGCGGACGCCGGGTGTCATGATCGAGTTGAACGCCTTCGAGGCCGCGTCCAGTTGGGCGGCCTTCTCGGGATCACGGCGGGCATCAAACTCGGTCGGGAGCTGGACACTCGGGTCCTCGACAAGCTCCGGGAGTGCGCGGGAACCGTTGTCCCGGCCCAGCCAATCCGTAGACGATCCCTCGTACGAGATCATGTCCGACAAGGTGGTCTGCGAGTTGACCGACGACGATATCGAGTACTGCATCGTCAGCCGATCGGGGAAGTCCTTCGTCCCGACATCAACCAAACCGCCGCTGAAGGAGCCGGGCTTGTCCGGCGTGAAGGTCTTCGTGGTAACGATGTTGTCCAGCAGACTCGAGGGGAAGAGGTCAAGCTGGAAAGCCTTCTTGTCCGGATCCGCGCTCGGAAGGGCAGATCCGTTGAGCGTAGTGGACGAGTAGCGGTCACCGAGGCCGCGAATGTACACGTACTTGCCGCCGACGACTGATGCGCCGGTAACCTTGGTCATCGCGGCGGCGGCATCGCTACTGCCTGACCGGCTGATTTGCTCGCTGGAAATGGCATCAGAGACTGCGGCCGATTTCGCCCTCATTCTCAGCAGTGTGGCCTCGGTGTTTCTCACAGCGCGGGCTTCGACCACTACGTCGCCGAGTTCCACAGCGGAAGTCCCCATGGTCAGGTCCAGCCTGGTGGAGAGGCCGTCCTCGACTTCCACGTCTTCAATCAGGAGCGTCGTGTAGCCGATGTAGGTAGCCTCCAGCGTGTAGAGACCGGCCTCCAGCTCGGGAATCTCAAAGCGACCGTCGAGATCCGTTGAGGATCCGATTACGGTGCCCTTGATCACCACATTCACGCCGATGAGAGGCCAACCGTCCTGGTCATCTACGATGTATCCGAATATCGAACCTCGATCCTCCTTCTGGCCCTTCTTCGCGCCGTCGGCGGTGAGGCCGGCGTTTGACTCGGCAGTCTGCCCTACGGCAACCGTCGGAGCCAACGCGATCCAAACCACCGTACATAGGAGCGCGGCTCGGAAGGCGAGGGTTATACAGTCTTTCATCTATGCTTCCTGTTGGCGACGCTTCTGTCGCCCTGGGTGGGTTACTGAACCTTCTTCTCTTGGTCTGCCTCAAGACTATCCGCAGCGTGTTATCACTGTGTTTCGGGTGTGTTACCTCTAGTCTCTTGACACAGGCTTGGCACGATGACCGTTTGCGTTCGCATCCAATGCCTGTTGTCACGACCTTTGAGGATGCAGCGCGGCCAAAACTCCCACCCCTACCTGGTGCTCTTCGGCCTGTGGCTGATGGTGTTCTCCTCGAGCAGCCAGGTAATCATCATCTCTCCGATTCTGCCACGCATCGGGGAGGCCTTGATGGTGTCGGAAGCGAAGCTGGGGTGGCTGATTACCTCCTATGCGGTCTTCCTCAGCGTCTTCGCGCTGATCATTGGTCCCATCTCGGACCGGGTGGGCAGGCGTGTCGTGCTGCTGGCCGGTTGCGGGTCCATGGCCGTGGCCCTGCTGCTCCACGCCGTGGCGGACTCCTTTACCAGCCTGCTCGTGGTCCGCGCAGCGGCTGGAGCTGCCGGAGGAATGCTTTCCGGCGGAGCGGTTTCGTACGTCGGTGACTACTTCCCGTACGAACGCAGGGGTTGGGCGAATGGCTGGGTAATGAGCGGCATTGCGGTGGGCCAGATCGTGGGCATACCCATAGGCACGCTGCTCGCCGAGGGATTCGGGTTCAGGGCTGCATTTCTCATGTTTGCCGCCACGATGGGTGCGGCCACCGTCCTAATGTATTTCTTCGTCCCGCAGCCGGACGTCAAGCGCAGCGAGCGGCCCCTGACCATAAAGGGATCAGTGGGCAGCTACCTGGAAATGCTCCGGGACAAGACCATTGTATCGGCCACCCTGGTTTACTTCCTGAT
>JABDJZ010000443.1 GCA_013003255.1 Rhodothermales bacterium | reverse complement strand
AACCTGGCCATCTCACTGCATGCCCCGGATGATGCCAAGCGGTCCAGCATCATGCCCGTCAACCGCCACAGCAAGACGGACCTCGTCGCCTTGAAAGAGGCGGTGGCCTACTACAATCGTCAGACCGGTCGTAAGGTCACGTACGAGTACTGCATGTTCCAGGGGTTCAATGACAGTCTGGAGGATGCCCGCAACCTCGTGAACGTCTGCCAGTGGGCGCCCAGCAAGGTGAACCTCATCATGTACAATCCCGTGCCGGGGCTCGGTTTTGACCGAACTTCAGAGAAGACACTGGACGCGTTCATCCGCGAGGTGGTTGCCGGCGGCGTGCGCATCACCGTTCGCAGAAGCCGGGGCCAGGACATAGCCGCCGCCTGTGGCCAGCTGGCTGCCGAGGCATCCTGAGTAAGGGAGTCGACGCTCGCCCTGCTTTCGGGGCTTGCCCGGAAGAATGGGTACGGTGCTGGCCGTGCCGCCCGCCCCATCCTGCACCCGGGCCTTGCGCCCTAGCCGCCGGATTCTGATACTCCGCCGTTTCAGCCCACCTTTCATTCGCCACGCATGGCCCGACTCAGATCAGGCAATCCCGTCTCCCGGTGGTTCATCGGGTTCTTCGGCTCACTCATTCTGGTATCCATCCTGCCGAAGACCGTCTCACTGTTAATCCGCAGAATGGCTGGCCGCGTCCTGGCGGAGGCGCTGGCAATCGTGCTCCTGGGATTCCTGTCCAATCGACTTCCCCCGCGTTCGGGGCGACGCTGGTAGCGTGAGTCCCCTGGCGCCTACGCGGCCAGGCGGCTGGGCGCCTCGAGATTCGCGCCCAGGCGATCGGTCTAAGGGGCGCTCGAGAACCGTCCCTAGGTAATCGGCCGAGGCCGCTTCTTGAGCGCCAACGCGAAGAGCCAGATGATCACTCCGGCCACCGCAATGGCCGCAAAGCCGGTGCGGTACCCGAGCTCTCCAGCCACGGAAGCTGCGATGGCGCCTACCGCGGCTCCGCCCAACAGCTGACCCACGGAGATAAACAGCGTGATGAGACCCTGCGAGACGCCCCGCTCGGCGACGTTTGCCGCCCCCAGCAGGATGTAGCTCAGCGCAGGCCCCATGATGCCGGCCAGGCCTGTGCCCAGCAGGATCGTCCCCAGGTAGAAGAACTCGATCTGTTCGCCCCGCCAGGCCAGCACGCCAATCCCGGCAACCAGAATGGCCTGGCACGCCAGGACCACGGACCGTGAACCGACGCGATCCAGCACCCGTCCGGCGATGGGCGAGGCAATCACAATGCTCACCACAAGGGGCATGAGCATGAACGAGGCCGTAGAGTTCGACACGCCGAATGCCTCAATGGCCAGCGCTGGAAGGAAGATGAAGGCAGACTCGTGCAACCCGGCGACAGCGGCCAGGCCACATGCAATGACCACCTGCCTGTTGGAAAAGAGGCCTGGACGGACAACAGGATCAGGTGCCTTGCGCTCCAGGCGAATGAACAGTGGCAGGCCGACAGCGACCAGCAGGAAGGAACTCCAGACCCGGGGGTCCAGCAGGCTGGCGCTGAGATCGGATGCGTCCAGACGATTGATGCCGTAGGCCAGCGAGACCAGAACCACGCCCAGAAGTACCAGGCCCCAGAGATCAAGGGGTTGCCTGTCCTCCGCAGTTGAACGGGGTAGTTGCCGGGCGCCCAGGATCATCACGAGCACAGCCAGTGGCACGTAGGCTACGTAAATGAAGCGCCAGTCGACCAGCAGCAGGATCCCGGCGAGAATCGGTCCTATGATAAACGCCACGCCGAATACGGCACCCAGAATGCCCAGGGCCTGACCACGGCGCTCCTTCGGAAAGGCATCGCCGACCACAGCCGCGGCCACCGGGAAGATTCCTGCGGCGCCCAGGCCTTGCAGGGCGCGGCCAACCAGGAGAACCGCAAAACTGGGCGCTGCCGCCACAATGAGCGCTCCAACGGCAAACAGCAGCACGTCCACCACGTAAACCAGACGCCGACCATGACGGTCGGAAAGCTTGGTCATGATCGGGACGCCCAGGAGGTTGAAGAACACGAACGTGTTGAACGCCCAGGCCACCGTGCGGTCATCGATTCCGAAGTGCGCCCGGATGGCCGGGAGCGCCGGACCCAACACGGCGATGTCCAGCGCCGCCAGGAGTACGCCCAGAAACAGCGTGAACAGAAGTCCGCGATTCGCAGTCTCGTGCATCCGGCAGGGGTGGGGGACGGTTCGATGGGCGGATCCGGGCCGGAGATGCCGCATCGCGTTGGCGCGGCCGACGGAACCCCGGATCCCTGGGCTGCGGCAAAGATCCGATTCGAACCGGTCAGGTCACAGAGTCGATTGCCGAAGATGCCGTGGAATGCGATCGCTCGAATTCGTGCGAATCCCCCGGCGTGGCTCCCGTATTTTCGGTCATGATTCGTCGCCCCAACACCCTGGCCGCCGGACTGGCGGTCCTCGTTGCCGTCGTTTCCCTGGCGGGTTGTCTGCCCCAACCCACCCCTCCGGTACCCGACCCGTTTCCCGACCGGATTCGGCTGGATGATGCCGGCGAAGCATGGGCCCGATCCACGCTGGCCAACCTGACCCTCGAGCAAAAGGTCGGACAGCTCTTCTCGATACCGGCCCCTGGCGTGTTCGCGGCCAGCGATGCACCCCAGCATCGGCGTGTACTGGAACTGGTACGTGATCTCCAGGTGGGCGGCGTGATCTTTTTTCAGGGCTCACCGCTGGCGCAGGCCTCCTTTGTGAACGACCTCCAGCAGGCCTCCGCCATCCCGCTTCTGGTGTCCCAGGACATGGAAACCGGAGCCGGCATGCGGTTGAGCGGAGCTACGCGACTTCCATCCGCCATGGCAATTGCGGCGTCGCGCAATCCGGACCTGGCCTACCTGGCCGGCCGGGTAACGGCGGCCGAGGCCCGCGCTGTGGGCGTACGCCAGGTTCTGGCGCCGGTGGCCGATGTAAATGCCAACGCGGGTAACCCGGTCATCGACACCCGGTCATTCAGTGACCAGCCGGACTTGGCCGCCACCATGGTTGATGCCTTCGTCCGCGGGCTCCAGCAGGGTGGCACGTTGGCCACGGCCAAGCACTTCCCCGGCCACGGCGCTACCAGCCGGGATTCGCATTTCAGCATGCCCGTTCTGACCATCGACGCGGCCCGTCTGGACTCCGTGGACCTCGTTCCCTTTCGGGCGGCGATATCGGCGGGCGTAGCCTCCGTAATGACGGCGCACGTAGCCTACCCGAACCTGGATGGCGGTCAGCGTCGACCCGCCACGCTATCCGCTCCACTCGTGCGCGGGCTGCTCCGGGACAGCCTTCAATTTGACGGGCTGATCGTGTCCGACGCCCTCAACATGGCTGGCGTCCGTCAGGGCACGCCGGGCTCCATTGCCGTGGATGCCCTGCAGGCGGGGGTGGACATGCTGATGATGTCCACGGATATCCGCGCTGCGCGTCGCGCCATTCTTCGGGCCGTTGACAGCGGCGACCTGGCCGAGTCAATGCTGGATGACAAGGTGCTCCGGATTCTGCAGGCGAAGGCTGCCGCCGGCCTCCACCGTTCCCGGTTTACCCCGCTCGACGACGTTCGAAGGGATGTCGCCAACGCCGAGCAACGAGCGCTGAATGCGCGCATTGCCCGCGCGGGAATCACGCTCCTCGGAGACTCTACTGCGGCGCCCGTCTCCGATGAGCCCGGCCGGAGCGTGTATGTACTGGCCCTTTCGGACCGCGCGATCTCCGACCGCCACGAGCCGTTCCTGGACCTGCTACGGGAGCGCCTCCCGGAAACCTCTATCTCATCCACGCTGGTCTCCCCTGCCGGCATTGGTGACGCGCAGGCGGAGGCCCTTCGGGAAGCCCGCGCTGCCGATGAGGTTATCATTCTGGCCTACGGCTCGGCGCCCGCCTGGCGACTTCGCCCACAAACCTCCGCGCGGTTCAGGACCCTGATGCGCCGGGTGGAGCAGGTGTCCTCTGCCACGCACGCCGTGATATTCGGCACGCCGTACCTGGCCAATGACGTGCCGCCGGGTGCCACGACCTATCTGGCCTACGGCGACGGACCTGCAGAACAGCATGCCGCGGCCGACGCCATCACGGGTCGTGCGCGGGTCTCGGGAAAAGCACCGGTAACGATATCCGAGTCAATTCCCCTCGGCGCGGGAGCCGACCGGCGGGCCCGCTATCCGAGAGATGCCATTGCCGAGGAAGTCGGAATGGACGGCATGGCGCTGGAGGGGATCGCCTCGCTGTTGGAACGTGCCATTGATGACCGGGCCTTCCCGGGTGCCGCCGTGGCCGTAGGGCGGGCCGGTGCGGTGACCCATATGGCTGGCTACGGCACCCACACCTACGATTCTCAAACCCGCATTACCCCGGAATCCTCTTTTGACCTGGCGTCCCTGACCAAGGTCATCGCCACCACCACAGCGGTCATGCAACTGTATGAGCAGGGCCGCATTGAGCTGGACGCACCGGCATCGCTCTACCTGCACGACTTCGGTCGCAACGGCAAGGAATCCATTACGATTCGCCAGTTGCTCACCCACACGGCCGGACTGACGCCGTTCAAGCCGTTCTATCAGATGGGCCTTCGCTCCCGCGGCCGGGTGTTGCAGGCCATCTACAATGAGCCGCTTGCCTACGAGCCCGGCACGGAATCGAAATACTCCGACTTCGGCCCCATCGTCCTCGCCGAAATCGTGTCCCGCGTTTCCGGGCTTGGATTCGCCACCTACGCCTCCCGGCACATCTTCGAACCCCTGGGTATGTGGCACACCGGATTCAGAGCCGTTGGTCGGGGCGCCCAACCGGACGCGGTGCCGACCGAGGATGACCGGTACTTCAGGTACCGGGTTCTCCAGGGCGAGGTGCACGATGAGAATGCCTGGATCATGGGAGGTACGGCCGGACATGCGGGGCTCTTTTCCAGCGTCTCGGACCTGACCCGTTTTGCCAGCATGATGGCTTCGGGCGGTGAGGTGGAGGGTCGCCCCTTCCTGAGACCCGAGACCATCCGGCTGTTCACCACCGCCATCGACTCCACCCGAACGCACACGCGAGCACTGGGCTGGGACACCAAGAGCCCGGAGGGATACTCTTCCGCAGGACAGTCCTTTGGACCGAGAAGCTTCGGTCACACGGGATTTACCGGCACGTCCATCTGGTTTGATCCTGACGTGGGCCTGTTCGTGATCCTGCTCACCAACAGGGTCTACCCCACCCGGGACAACCGGGGCCACATTCCGGTGCGGCCCGCGCTGGCGGACCTTGTCAGGAACACCCTCAACGCGGCTGAGGCTGTGTCTGTGACGGATTGATGCAGGCGGAACCTGTCGGGGTGCCGAAGGCTTGAAGCGCGCGTTCCACGACACCTGAGAAGTCACGCGACAACATGCCGACCTATACCTACAAGCGCGAGGATGGAAGCGTGTTCGAGATCGAGCAGCGAATCACAGCAGATGCGCTTGAGACCTGCCCAACAACCGGCCAACCGGTGACACGCGTCATTACCGGTGGCTCCGGTCTGGTGTTCAAGGGATCAGGTTTCTACCTGACGGACTATGCCCGAGCAGGGTCCTCCAAGGGGGGCGATACAGGTTCGGGCGCCTCGAAAGGCGAGAAGAAGGCCGAATCCAAGAGCGAGTCCAAGGAGAGCAAGCCCGCCTCCAAGGACACGTCAGCCAAGGCCAAGCCGTCCAAGGACTAACGCGCCCTGCCGTTGCGCCAGCGCGTGACCGCCAGGCGCCACTCCCGCTCCTGCTCCATCGAGCGCTTCAGCACGTAGTGGGGCATGTCCAGTTCGTCGGGATAGCCCTGTACCCGGTCGAAGACAAAGTACCGGCCCGCGTTTCGCTCATCGTAGGAGTAGAACCACCGGAGCTCCTCGATGGAATCCTCCTGGTACAACGGCGGGCCCATGACGATGTACACCATCCCGCGGTCGGTCTTCCACCCCTCCTTGAAGTCTGAGAAGGTCCCGTTGGCTTCTTCCACGCGCGTGAAGTAGCGTTCCAGGGTTCGGGCGGCCGTATTCGGATCAGCGATGTTGCGACCCCAGAACGCATCAAAGGCCTCCTTCTGGGCCAGCGGGGTCGTGGCGGCACGGAGCCGGTCCATTTCGTCGTCCGTGGCGATGTAGGTCAGCGCGTCGCGCAAAAG
>JABDJZ010000491.1 GCA_013003255.1 Rhodothermales bacterium | reverse complement strand
GCATCAAGCCGGCCGCAGCAGCAGTTGCAGTCGCAGGCCCTGCAGGCGGTGGCGATGCCGCAGCCGCTGAAGAGCAGACCGAATTTGACGTCGTCCTGACGGCAGTTGGCGCCAACAAGATCAAGGTCATCAAGGAGGTTCGCTCCATCACCGGCCTGGGTCTGAAGGAAGCCAAGGAACTCGTTGACGGTGCCCCGGGCACGGTCAAGGAAGCTGCTCCGAAGGAAGAAGCTGAAGCCGTCAAGGCACAGCTTGAAGAAGTCGGCGCATCCGTCGAGCTCAAGTAAGCTCGTCGTGTCGGAAATACCCCGACGCGCGTCCTGATTCGCGAGGGCCGGCCCCTGATTTCGGGGGCCGGCTTTCCGCGCTTTCGACGGCCAAGTCATCGAAAGCACAAAGAAACACGGGGTTAGCGGTAGCGTTTGCTATCTGTTTTGCCCCCGCCGCATCCGCGACGTCCGCGTCGCATAAGTAGAGACCAGCCCAGCCTATGTCGGTCTTAAAGGGAGAGGCTAACCGCCAATCATTCGGTCGTATTCGTCCGGTCAAGGACTATCCGGATTTTCTGGATGTCCAGCTGAAGTCATTTTCTGACTTCGTTCAGGACCACGTACCACCGGAAGAGCGGGAGCCCGTCGGCCTTCAGCATGTATTCCTGGATCACTTCCCGATTCAGGACAGCCGCGAACGCTACATCCTTGAGTTCATCCACTTTCAGTTGGATGCGCCCAAGCACTCGGTCACCGAGTGTATTGCTCAGGGACTCAGCTTTTCGGTTCCGCTGAAAGCCAAGCTTCGACTTTCCAGCAAGGAAGACGAGGATGAGGATGAGCCGGAAGAGGCCATTGAGCAGGAGGTGTACCTCGGTAACCTCCCGTTCATGACCGAGCGCGGCACGTTTATCATCAACGGCGCCGAGCGGGTCGTGGTGTCCCAGCTGCATCGAAGCCCCGGTGTGTTCTTCGGCCAGAGCGTCCACCCGAACGGGACGGAGCTCTATTCGGCCCGCGTGATCCCCTTCCGCGGTTCCTGGATCGAGTTCTCTACAGACGTTTCCAACGTCATGTGGGCGTACATCGACAGGAAGAAGAAGCTTCCGGTTACCACGCTCCTGCGTGCGCTGGGCTATTCCACCAACGAGGACATCGTAGGTCTCTTTGACCTCGCTGACTCGGTGGATGTCAAGACCAAGCGCGGCTTCAAGAAGGCTGTCGGCTCCAATCTTGCCGCCACCGTCACCGTCGAACGCCTCACCGAGATTGTCGATGAGGACACCGGCGAAGTGATCGAGGAGCGGACCGAGCGGGAAGTACTCCTTCCGGTGGGCCATGAGGTCACCGAGGAGGACTTCGACCTCCTGAAGGAAGCCGAGGTCAAGAAGATCTTCCTCCTGCGGGACAATCAGGATGACGATGATGCGATGGATCGCACCACGCTCCTGAACACCCTCAAGAAGGACCCGACGCACACCCGCGAAGAGGCCCTGGAGTACCTGTACTTCCAGCTCCGCGGAACGGAAGCGCCGGACATCGCCACGGCAGAAGGCGTCCTGGACCGTCTGTTCTTCAGCGACAAGCGCTACGATCTGGGCGAAGTAGGCCGCTACCGGATCAATCGTCGCCTCCGGATGGAGGAGGACCTCAAGCAGCTGACGCTGACCCGCGGCGATATCATCGCCATCATCAACGAGCTCATCTCGCTGCAGAACGGCAAGAGCCACGTTGATGACATTGACCACCTGTCCAACCGTCGCGTTCGTAGCGTCGGTGAGCAGCTGGCCGCGCAGTTCTCCCTGGGTCTGGCCCGTATGGCCCGGACCATCAAGGAGCGGATGAACCTCCGTGACGCGGAGAAATTCACCCCGCAGGACCTGGTCAATGCACGGACCGTCTCGAGCGTGATCAACACGTTCTTCGGCACGAACCAGCTGAGCCAGTTCATGGATCAGACCAACCCGCTTGCAGAGCTGACGCACAAGCGTCGGATGTCTGCGCTGGGTCCGGGTGGTCTGACGCGTGAGCGCGCCGGTTTCGAGGTTCGTGACGTGCACTACACGCACTACGGCCGTCTCTGCCCGATTGAGACGCCGGAAGGCCCGAACATCGGTCTGATTTCCTCGCTCTGCGTCCACGCTCGCGTGAACGACTACGGCTTCATCGAAACGCCGTATCGCGTGGTGAAGAAGGGCAAGGTGACCGACGAGATCCAGTATCTCACGGCTGAGGAGGAAGATCAGGCCATCATCGCTCAGGCCAACGCGCCGATTGATGACAAGGGCAACTACCTCAACAAGTACGTGCGTTGTCGCCACCAGGGTGACTTCCCGTCGGTGGAGCCCAAGGATATCCAGTTCATGGATATCGCGCCGAACCAGATCGTGTCACCGGCCGCATCGCTGATTCCGTTCCTGGAGCACGATGATGCCAACCGTGCCCTCATGGGCTCGAACATGCAGCGTCAGGCCGTTCCGCTTCTGCGGGCCGAGGCTCCGCTGTGTGGAACGGGTCTTGAAGGACGGGTTGCCCGCGATTCCCGCGCCGTTCTGGTGGCCGAGGACGAGGGTGTAGTCGAGTACGTGGATGCCACCAAGGTGGTGATCCGCTACGACGAGAAGCCCGAAGACGCGGCACTCACGTTCGACGATCCGGTCAAGGAATACTACCTGACCAAATGGCGCCGGACCAACCAGGACACCTGCATCAACCAGCACCCGATCGTCAAGGTTGGGCAGCGGGTTGAGAAAGGCACGGTCCTAACCGACGGCTTCTCCACGGATCGTGGCGAGCTGGCACTCGGAAAGAACGTGCTGGTGGCCTTCATGCCCTGGCGCGGCTACAACTTTGAGGACGCCATCGTCATCTCGGAGCGCCTCGTGGCGGACGACGTATACACGTCGGTCCACATTGAGGAGTTCGAGCTTCAGGTTCGCGACACCAAGCGCGGCGAAGAAGAACTGACGCGTGAGATCCCGAACGTTTCGGAGGAGGCCACCAAGGACCTCGACGAGCGGGGAATCATCCGCATCGGCGCCGAGGTCAAGGCGGGCGACATCATCGTCGGTAAGATCACGCCGAAGGGCGAGACCGATCCAACACCGGAAGAGAAGCTCCTCCGCGCCATCTTTGGTGACAAGGCTGGCGACGTGAAGGATGCGTCCCTGAAGGCGCCTCCGGGCATGAAGGGCGTGGTGATTGACACCAAGCTCTTCTCCCGTCGCAAGCTGGATCCGGCTTCCAAGAAGTACGAGCAGCAGCGGCTCTCGGAGATCGAGGGAGAGCTGACCCGCAACATGGCGGAGCTCAACGAGACCTTCTGGGCCAAATTCCTGAAGCTGGTCGTTGGTCGGAAGGCCCTGGCCTACATCGATCGCGAAGGCCGCACGGTGGTGCCTGAGGGCGCCAAGGTGGCCAAGGAGATGTTCGACGGCGTTGATCCGCTGTCGCTTGATCCGCGCAACC
>JABDJZ010000477.1 GCA_013003255.1 Rhodothermales bacterium | reverse complement strand
GTCTGGCGGCGCTGGGGTTTCTGGTGGCCTATGTCGCTGGCGTCGCCATCGTCTATCGGTCCGGGCACCGGGCGGAAGAGCGTCTTTCCCGATCCGAACTGACCGGAATCAGAGAGAAGGAGGAGCGGTCCGTGGCTGGGTATCTCACACTTTCTCCCGGAGCCATCGAACCGCTCGCTTTCCACGTGGGCCTTGTATCGGCCATCTACGGACTGACCTATCTGGTGGTGGTCGGCTTGACGACGGGGCTTGAAGCCATTGGGCTGGCGCAGGAAACCCCCATTGTCTGGTCCTTCCATTTCATCCTGGCCAACCTACTGGCGCTGCTGGTCCGCCGACTGCTCAAGACGGCAGGGACCGTCAATGTCCTCGACGACGGCCTGCTGGACCGGCTCACGGGGCTTACGGCAGACTACCTGATTGCAGCATCACTCATGGCTATCTCACTCAGCATTGCGTGGCGGTATGCGATGCCAATCGTGGTACTGGCTGTCGGCGGCTCCCTCATCACCTATGGCGCTCTCCGATTTGTGACCAGCCGCGTCTTCCACCACCTGCGCTTTGAGCGGTTTATCGGCATCTTCGGCGAGATGACGGGGACCATCAGTTCGGGGCTGGCGCTGATCCGGATCCTCGACCCGGAATACCGCTCGCCGGTAGCTCAGGATCTTGTCCTGTCCTCCGGAATCGCCCTCGGACTGGGCTTCCCCCTCCTCATCGCGATCAATCTGCCGTTCACCCAGTTCGACGGCCAAACGGGAGGATTTCTTGTCCTCCTGGGCCTCCTGGCAGCCTATTTCTGCGTTGCGATGACCGCCTGGTGGCTGTTTCACCGGCGCTCAACCGAGACGTGATCTTTCGGCACCCCCGGGAATGCCCGGTTCCATGTAACGCATCCTCAGGATCCTGATACTGACAGCCATGCTGAACCCGCGCTCGCTTCCCGTGTTTTTGGCCGCCCTGACTCTGATGGGCTGTGCGGAGCTGCCCCCGCCGTCTGGGCAGTCGGTCGTTGAATCGGCTATCGCCTGGCAGAACGGGACGGTGCTCAACAAGGCCGAGATGACCTTCAACTTCCGCGAGCGGCACTTCCGGGTGTATCGCAACGACGGCCTGTTTGAGTACGAGCGCATCTACGTTGACACACTCGGCAACAACGTCCGGGAGGTGCTGAGCAACGACGGGTTGATCCGCGAAGTGGAGGGTCAGGTGGTTGAACTGACCCAGGACCAGTACGAGAGCGCTGAGACCGGCGTGAACTCGGTGGTCTATTTCGCGCTCTTGCCGTTGCCTCTTACCGATCCCGCCGCGCGCAAGGAGCTCATCGGAACGGCTGAATTGAACGGCCGGACGTACAACAAGGTCGAGGTAACCTTCGTCCCGGAGGGCGGCGGACGGGACTACGATGACCGCTTCATCTACTGGTTCGACGCGGAGACCGGGGCGCTGGACTATCTGGCCTACTGGTTCCACGTCAACGATGGAGGCGCACGGTTCCGCGAGGCCTACAACGTCCGGGAAATTGAGGGCGTCCGGATTGCGGACTACTACAACTACAAGGCAGAGGGCGTGACCATCGACACAGTCGAGCGCTTCGACAGTCTCCACGCGGCCGGAGCCACCGAACTGGTCTCCGAAGTCAACCTGGAGAACGTCTCGATCCGCCGATTGGTAGACTGAGCATTCCAGCCGTCCCGCAAGCCTTCAGAATCGGACGCCTACCCGAAAAGAAGGGTGGATTCCCAGATCGTATACATCGACCGGGACCGTGGCATCCACCAGCGAATCGGCGCCCTGCGCTGAGAGCTGTGACGGTACCAGCGTCCGGTACCACACGTTGGAGCGATCGTACAGATTGTAGATAGAAGCTCCGGCGGTAAACGTCCTGGATCCGACGCGTCGCTCCCAACTGACGCCCAGGTCCAGCCGGTGGTACGCCGGAAGTCGTTCGGCCTCGGTCGGATCTTCGAATCGAAGCGCGTTGGGACTCCCGGAGGTGGCCGCCCAGGAGAGGTTGGCCTCGAATCCTCCGCGCGAATAGGAAGCCGAGGCCACGTACTGGTGACGGCGGTCCCAGGACACGAAGAACTCGCGACCATCCAGTAGCCTGGGGGTCGTATACACGGTGCGGCTCAGCGTGTACGCGTGGCTCCAGAGCACAGGACCCGTACGGTGACGCACCATCAGTTCGAGCCCGCGGGCACTTCCGTCCACATTGGTCAACCACGGTGTGGTCAGTTCGCGTGCCAGACTGCTGTTCAGTCCGGGGCTCGCCGTTTCGTGGAGCCGCAGGTTGGCGTACTCCTTCAGGTAGACCTCACCCTGAACGAACACCGACGGCGAGGGCCGGAGGTACAGCCCGGCCGTGAAGTAGTCCACTTTGCCGGGAGATTCCGTCCCAGAGCTGAGAATCCAGACGTCGGGCGCACTCTCCTGGACCGGCTCGACCTCTATCTGATGGAGGAACTGGTGGTTGCGGCTGAATCCAAAGGAGGCCGACAGCAGTCCCTCCCCGCCCACCGTCACGTGGGCCCGCGGGCTGAGCCGGAGGTAGCTTCCGGACGAATAGTAGTGGCTTCGGATTCCCAGCGAGTAGGAAGCGATCCCTTCGCGTGGCGAGGCGTAGCCCGAAAACACGTCCCACTGTACGGCCTCGGTGTCAAGCGAGAAGCCAGGCCGGTCCCGGGAAGACTCGGAGTAGGTGGACCGATAGGTATTCAACTCGGTCCCTACGGACCACAGTCCCCTGCGGCCCAAAGTGAGCTCGGGAGCAAGGCGAAGCTGAGTCAGGGTATTGTCATTTCCGAACCGGTCCAGTCGGAACATGGGTTGACCGGCCTGATTGCCGTTGTTGCGCACCACCCCGATTACGGACTCGTTCGCGTATGCACCCGAGTACCCGGTGATGCCACCGACCACGGACAGAAACCCAGCTCCGACTCGACTCTGGTATCGTACTCCCGTAGCGCGGGCTCCCCACTCACTGTTCGCCGATGCGTTCTGGCCGGCTGCGGCACCCGGCTGTCGAATCCGGCGCTCCGCCACCTGGGCCGTGTTGTCGCCCCCTGTGTATCCGAACAGACTGAGTTGGGAGCCACCACGACCCTCCAGGTAGACCTTGGCATGCACGTCATGGTAGTCGGCTGCGCCTTCGAGTACCTCGAAGGGCGCCGTCGATGCGGGAAGGCTGGTTTCCCTGCCCACATC
>JABDJZ010000423.1 GCA_013003255.1 Rhodothermales bacterium | reverse complement strand
GTTCTCAGACCAGGTTACGTTTCAGAGCCCCCGACCGGTCGCCGTCGAGTTGATCGATGTCGTGGGAAGGGTAGTACTCAGTCAGGACGTCGCTGCGGGTACCAGCACGCTCGGAGTGGGAGATATTGCCCGCGGCGTCTACTTCCTAAGGGTTGATGGACATCCGGCTGCTTCGCGGACGCTGGTCCGATTCTGAGGGGACGGCCCTGAGGCATATGCGTCCCGCAACAAGGACTGCCAGCTTTAGCAACCGCTGAGTAGTCGGCTGCAGAGACGGTTTCGTTCTCGGCGCAAATCTGTCAGCAAACTGGGCATCCGATCTCCGGCTCCTTGCTTGGCGGTTTCTTCCGCAGCGTGGGAGCAGTCGGCCAATCGCATGCCTCCGAAGGTGGCGCTGGTGGAGCGCAGGCTGTGTGCGGCGCGCTGCACCGACCCCCAGTCCTCGGAGGACAGACCCTCCGCCATGTCGTTCACGAGGGTCTCTGTGTTCTCCACGAACTCGGCAACCAATTCGCGGAAGTAGCTCTCGTCGCCCATCATCTCGCGAAGATTGTCCAGTACGGCGGTGTCGAGCATGGCCACTTCCGCTTTACCCGCCTCTTCCGGCTGCTGAGCGGTTTCGCTGAATCGCTCCAGCACGTCCCGGATCACGTCAAGGCGAATGGGCTTGGTAACGTACTCGTCCATTCCGGCCTCGAGGGCAGCGGTCCGGTCCTCGGCCATGGCGTTGGCCGTCACGGCGATGATTCGGGGGTTCCCGCAGTCTCCGCGCTCCCGAATCCGGACCGTAGCACCCAGCCCGTCCAGTTCGGGCATCATCACGTCCATGAAGATGATGTCGAAGGCAGTGCCTGACGCGGCCTCGACCGCCTCAATGCCGTTGTGGGCCACATCGGCATCGTAGCCGAGCCGGCGGAGCATTCTCGTGATCACGAGAAGATTGACGCGGTCGTCTTCTACGACGAGGATTCGGAGAGAGGATGCCATGAGGAGGGGCCTTTGAACACCCAGTGTATCGGCTGTCCAGACCCGCTTCTCAAGGGGCTGAGCGAATCAGTCGGTTGCGCGCAGAAACGCGTACCGTTGCTCCTGCTGGCGCCGGATAATCGAGACCACGAAGCCCAGCGACAGAAGAATGATGCCGAGCCATACCAGGGAGATCATCGGCTTTTCGTAGGCCTGCACCACCACCCAGTCGGCGGGGGCGGTGCGAACGCCGGTGATGGCGATGTCAATCGTTCCCGAATCCACATTCATCGCGGTAAAGGCGAACGTGAGGTTCCACTCTTCCAGCGACTCAGCCTCAACCTGCACGCGACGCTCGGCATCAATCCGGTAGACGGGCGTCACACGGATGATCTCTCCCGTGGCGCGGTCCGTCACGTCCAGGATGGCCCCGACGGCCACTTCACCGTCCGCGGGATCGGAACCGTCATGATCCAACTGGTAGTCCACAAAGCGAACGGAGTATGCATTTGAACCGACCGTCGCAGAGTCACCTCTGGCCAGCGTAATGGTGCCTCCGTCCTCCGAACTGTCAACCCCCAGCATGATGTTTGGGGACACGGCCACGAAGATGTCCTTCTCCAGGAACCGGGTCACGTCCGGATGCTGGATCCACTGGTCCTTGTTGCTCTTGTAGACCACCGGGGAGACGGAGAATGCACGCCCTTCGGGGTCCACAAAGTCCAGGAGGTATTCGGGTCGGGTCTCGTTGGATTCGTCCCGTCCGTTGTAGGTCACGGTGTATCCATCCACGCCGAGGGTCTGGCCCCGCTCAAGGACGAAGTTGTCGCGACTGTCGCCGATGCGAACACCCGCACCTTGACCTATGGCGCCTGAGAAACCGCTGGAAGCGATGATGCCGAGGATCATGATGGCCAGGCCCACATGGGATAGGGCGCCACCGGCCAGTTTGGGATTGCCGCGTGTAATGCGGATCAGGACTTCCGCGTTGCCAAACAGCGCGAAGAAGGAGACGAAAAGCAGGAGTAGCAGCAGAAGCCCCTGGCCATAGACGGACCAGAAATCACCCAGTCCGGCGGAGAGCACGGATTCCGGAACTCCGGCAGCGGCAAGCGCTGCGGGTACGGCGGACTGTTCAACGAACGGAGTCAGCATCAGCACCAGCACGGTGCCGACGACGGCCAGGACGATCGGTCGGGTTAGCACCCGGTTGACCGAATCCAGCGACATCTTCCTCCACCAGAAGAGCTGACCAAGCCCCGCCAGGAAAGTGAACACCACTGTCAGGGGAAGCGTCCACTGGTTGTAAAACGCGATGGGGACCGAGGAGGGGTTGTCCCGGAAGATGCGCCCGATGATGGGGGCGCTGGTGCCCAGAATGACAACCAGGGCCACGGCGCAGAGCAGGAGGGCGCCCGCGAAGATCATGAACTCCCGCGACAGCATCTCGGGCTCATGCTTGGGGGTCGGCAGTTCCTTGTAACGGAAGGCAAGGAGGCCAAAGCCCACCACGCCCATCGCCAGTATCCAGATCAGGAGTTGGTTGTACAGCCCCAGGTCCACGAAGGAATGGACCGAGATGTCCCCCAGGATACCTGACCGCGTCAGGAACGTGGAGTAGATCACCAGCATGTAGGCCAGGATGTTCAGGAACAGGGCTGCCTTCTGGCTGCGCCCGCTTCGCTTCTGAACGATCATGGTGTGGATGGCCGCTATCCCGATGATCCACGGTACCAGGGACGAGTTTTCTACCGGATCCCAGGCCCAGTAGCCGCCGAAGGAGAGGGTCTCGTAGGCCCAGTAGCCGCCCATGGCGATGCCTATGCCCAGGATCATCGTCGAGAACAGAGCCCAGGGCAGGGCAGGGCGGACCCACTGGGTATAGCGCTTCTTCCAGAGTGCCGCGACCGCGAAGGCGAAAGGGACAATCATCGAAGCGAAGCCCATGAACAGGGTCGGAGGGTGGATGACCATCCAGTAGTTCTGCAGCAGGTCATTCAAACCCTGCCCATCCTCCGGCACCAGACCGGCCGCCAGCATGGGCGCGTTCGGGAATTTCTCCGAGAGCAGCTGGAACGGGGAGGCGCCCAGCTTGAAGAGGCCGAGGTCCAGGCCGGCGACCATCGATAGCAGGAATACCTGGCACAGCGCGATGACCGCCATGGCGGGCGCTTCGTACTCGCGTGCCCATCGCATCACGGACCATCCGACCAGTCCGTTGAGCACGATCCAGAGCATGAACGAGCCTTCCTGGCCCGCCCAGTTGGCCGATATCAGGTACTTGAGCCCGAGATCACGCGCCGTGTGTTCGTACACGTAAGCGTACTCAAACTGGTGCGTCAGGCTGAGGTAGAACAGGAACCCGTAGGCGATGAACAGGCCGACGACCATGACGCTCCAGGCGCCGCGCCCCACTCGCCGCCAATCATTGCTGCCGGTCTCGAGTTGGGCGGCCCGGTAGTACGCTAAGCCCGAGAGGGCGGTAGCGACAAACCCGACCAGAATGAGCAGCTTACCTATCGCACCGATCATGGCGTCTTTGGGGGGCGGTTGGAGATCGAACGGGTACCGAGCAAAAAGATAGCCGGGTAGTGTCTACAGACGGTGAAGAGCGGTGCGACAGGCGGCTATTCACACTGAATTTCAGATGGGACGCCGCGCGAGGCGTCCCGCGTGGTCAAGGATTGCCGCGGCCACGGGGGGCCACCGCTGCCACTGGGGCCGCCGCCCAATCTCACCCTTACTTGGCGTAGGAAACCGCTCGAACTTCCCGGATGACCGTGATCTTGACTTGACCGGGATATTGCATCTCTGACTGGATGCGTCGGGAGATGTCTACAGCCAGTTGCTCGGAGGCATCATCCGAGATTCGATCCTGATTGACAATCACCCGGACTTCCCGGCCGGCCTGAATGGCGTACACGCGCTCGACGCCATCGAATGACCTCGCCAGGTTCTCCAGGTTCTCGAGTCGCTTGATGTAGGACTCGAGAGCCTCGCGCCGGGCACCGGGGCGGGCGCCCGATATGGCATCAGCGGCCTGCACGATGGGAGAGAGGGGGGAGGTCATCTCGATCTCGTCGTGATGGGCCCCCACGGCGTTGCAGACTTCGGGATCTTCTCCGTGGCGCCGGCAAAGGTCCATGCCCACCAATGCGTGCGGGTTCTCGATGTCTTCCTCGACCACCTTGCCGATGTCGTGGAGCAGGCCGCCACGAAGGGCCTTGGCGACATCCAGCCCCAACTCCGCCGCCATCATGGAAGCAATCCGTGCCGTCTCCATGGAATGCGCCAGGAGATTTTGGCCGTAGCTGCTTCGGAAGCGCATGCGGCCCACGTGACGGACGAGTTCCGGGTGCAGCCCGTGGACATTGAGGTCAATGACCGTCCGTTCGCCGATCTCAAGGATCTGGTCCTCAATCTCGGTACGCACGCGCTCGACCACTTCCTCAATTCGGGCCGGATGGATGCGGCCGTCCTCAATAAGGTCTTCGAGGGCACGCCTGGCAATCTCGCGGCGGACCGGGTTGAACCCGGAGAGAATGACCGCTTCGGGGGTGTCGTCGACAATGACCTCGATCCCGGTCGCAGCCTCGAACGCCCGGATGTTGCGCCCCTCACGGCCGATGATGCGTCCCTTCATCTCATCGCTGGCCAGGTTCACCACGGAGACCGTGTTCTCGATGGCGTGGGATGCGGCCGTGCGCTGAATGGCCGTCAGGATGACCTTGCGCGCCTCCCGGTTGGCCTTCAGACGGGCGTTGTCGCGAACCTCCTGGACCAGGGTGGCGGCCTCCATTTCAGCCTCCTCCCGGATCTGATCCACCAATTGCCGGTGCGCCTCTTCGGCGGTAAGCCGGGAGACCTCCTCCAGCTTGGCCTGCAGCTGCCGGGATAGCGAGCGGGCCTGTTCCTCGGCCGCACCGAGCTCAACCCTAGCGAGCGCCATTTCAGTTTCACGCGCCTGGAGGTCCTGCGCGGATGATTCCAGGTTCTCGCGAAGTGCCGTGAGAGAGGTGGCCATCTCCGAGACAAGGGCGCGCTGCGTCTCTGCTTCCTGGGTCAGGGCTGAGACGGCATCAGAGCTCTCCTGAACGACCGCCTCCCGGTCGTTGATGCGCCGGATGCGCTCATTCAGCGCATCGTGCCGCTCCTCCAACTGTTGGCGCGTCCGCCGCCAGGTGCGCTGGGTGGATTCCATGCTCTCCTCAAACTCCGCTTCGCGGCGTTTGAGTTCGACTTCAGCCTTGACGATGCGCTCCTGTCGGAGCACTTCTATTTCTCGCTCGGCTGTTTCGAGGCGTTTCTGCGCCTCCTGATCAGCGTTTGCGAGTTTATTAAGGCCGACCACCCTTAGCAGGTAACGGTCGACAAGGAATCCAAGCCCGAACGCAACGGCGATGCCGACCACGATTTGAACCGTCGTGACTTCCATCCCCATTACCCCGCTCGGCTCACCGAAGGCGTCAGCCGGGCGATATGTTCACAGAAAGATACACAAAAAAAGTCCCGGCAAAGGGGCCGCCACGCGACCCCCTGCCGGGACTAAAAAGAGCACTACCCGCCAAGATTGATATGAAGAACCTCCTTCACATCACAGTGGGCACCGCTCGGAATCTTCCACCTTCCCCGGTCTGCCGAAGCAGGGCCGATTACTCGGTTGGGGCCTGGTGTCCAACTCCGAAGTTGGGTTCCCGAGCATAAATCATTAAGGTTCTTACTTACGCTCCAGGCGGGACAGTGCTAACGGAGGATAGCGGCAGGGCCTTCGATTCGCAAGGCCGAAGGGTCGAGTTGACCGGATGATCACGTGGACGGAAGACCGGTGCGGCCAGCGGCTACCGCTTGGCGGTCAGCGCATCGGCCAGCAGGTGCTCCAGTTCGCTCAGTTCCGTCTCCACGCTCTCCCGCACATCTTCGCGCGTGGCTCGCTCCAGAAACAGTTCCTCGGCGATTGCCATGGCGGTGATTACCGCAGCCGTGGTGTCGGATTGCTCCGGA
>JABDJZ010000408.1 GCA_013003255.1 Rhodothermales bacterium | reverse complement strand
GCGCTAGCCTGCACAACCCAGGAGAACGCAGCGCCAGCCCCCCCGGCCTACCCAGAACCGCACACAACCAGAAAGGCCCCGCTGGACACGCCAGCGAGGCCTTCTGATCGATTCCGCTGAGCGGGTGATGAGATTCGAACTCACGACCCTCACGTTGGCACCGTGATGCTCTACCACTGAGCTACACCCGCGGGCAAGACTTGAATAATAGGGTCTCCGATTCACGTATGTCAATCAGCGGAGCACCGATATCGACTGCTTCAACAAGCTTTCGCACACGGGGCCGCCTTGATGCCCCTAGGCGCCCAGGTACCCCTGATCCACGAGCAGTTCCGCGTTCAGAATGGCTCCGCCCGCCGCCCCACGAATTGTGTTGTGTGAAAGCACCACCATGCGCAGGTCAAGCACGTTGCAGGGCCGAATCCGGCCGACTGATACGGTCATTCCCCCACCAAGACTGGCGTGACGCCGGGGCTGTGGGTATCGAGGGTCGTCGAACACGTGAATGAACGGCTCCGGCGCGAAAGGAAGGCCCTTCCCTGCAAGAGGATTGTCGAAACTGCGCAGTGCCTCCGCGGCATCCTCCGCCGAGGCCGTGTTTCGCAGACGCAACGAGACGGTCTCCATGTGCCCATCCAGTACGGGTACGCGATTGCACTGCGCGCTGATAGCCATTTCCAGCATTTCAATGCGGTCCCCGGCCAGGGTGCCCAGCAGTTTGCGCGGCTCTGTCTCCAGTTTGTCCTCTTCCCCACCGATGTACGGCACCACATTGCCCAGAATATCCAGGGAGGAAACACCAGGGTAACCCGCCCCGGAAAGTGCCTGCATCGTGGACACCTGCACGGACTCGATTCCGAAGGCATCCGATAGCGGCTTGAGGGCGCAGACCAGACCCACCGTGGAGCAGTTCGGGTTGGTGACGATGAACCCGCCGTCTCCACCCCAGTCCTGGTGCTCGATAAGCGCGGCGTGGTCAGGATTGACCTCGGGAATCAGTAGCGGCACGTTCTCCGCCATGCGGTAGTTGCGCGCATTGGAGATGACCGGATACCCGGCCTTCGCGAACGCGGCCTCCAGATCCCCTGCCACTTTGGCGTCCAGACCGCTGAACACGAAATCGCAGTCCAGGTCGGGCTTACACTCCTGAACCCGCATGTCCCGAATGGAAGGCGGAATGGGATCGGAACCGATCCAGTTGACGGCATCGACATATGCCTTCCCCGCGGAGCGTTCGGATGCGGCCAGCGCGCTGACATCAAACCAGGGGTGGTCCGCCAGCAACCTGACGAACTGCTGTCCCACCGCTCCGGTGGCACCCAGGATTCCGGCCTTCAGTTTCTGCATCGATCTCGTTTACTGCATTTCTTGGCGATCGCCCACAGAACCCCTCCGCTCGCAAATAGTTGTCCGTGTTCGAACCTTTTTGATCCTCCCGAAGCCCATGGAAACCGCCACCGCCGAGCTCATTGATGGACGCCTGATTGCCTCCGAGGTGAGACAGGAAGTAAAGGCGTCGGTTGACGCCTGGACCGCCAAAGGCAACCGTGCCCCCGTTCTCAAAGTCGTCCTCATCGGCGATGACCCTGCCAGCGCCTCCTACGTGCGCGGAAAGAACCGCGCCTGTGCCGAGGCGGGCATTGAAAGCGAGACGATGACCTACGATGCGGACCTCTCGGAGGCCGCTCTGCTGGAGATCATCGATGATCTGAATACGGACGAAGGCGTGGACGGTATCCTGGTTCAGCTGCCGCTTCCGAAGCACATCAACGAAGACCGGATCCTGCGGGCCATCTCCCCGGCCAAGGACGTGGACTGCTTCCACCCGGAGAATGTCGGAAATCTGGTAGCCGGCGTCCCGGGCCTTCAGCCGGCGACCCCGGCCGGCATCATGGAGATGCTGAAGCGTAGCGGCATCGAGACCCGCGGTCGGACTGCCGTCGTGATCGGCCGTTCGAACATCGTCGGCAAGCCGATGGCCAATCTCCTGGTTCAGCGCGGCATTGATGCCACGGTCACCGTCTGCCACTCACGGACGCCGGACCTGCCTGGTGTTTGTCGCGGTGCCGACATTCTGGTGGCCGCCATCGGTCGCGCCGGGTTTGTAACCGCGGACATGGTGAAGCCCGGTGCCGCCGTCATCGATGTGGGCATCAACCGCGTCGAGGATGCCTCTCGCAAGCGGGGATACCGGCTGGTCGGAGACGTGGACTTCGAGGCCGTCAGCGAAGTTGCCGGCCACATCACACCCGTGCCGGGTGGCGTAGGCCCGATGACCATCGCCATGCTGCTCAAGAACACATTGTTCGCGGCCACCGGCTCCTGGACGTGATGCGGTTCCAGTCCGCCCCCCAGGACGTCCAGGATTCGCTGGACGTAGCCCCGGACTCCTCTGATGTGATCGGGGAGCTTGGTCGGGAAGTCGGCGAAACCGGCCGTCTCCTTGTTTCCGGGGATCTGCAGGGTGTTGTGGACCGGATTCTGGCCGGGGCCCAGAGCATGCTGGAAGCGTTCCTTCCGGCCACCATCAGTGCGGTTTTCGTATTCCTGGTCTTCTACCTGGGATACCGCGCCATCGCCGGTGTTCTCGATGCGTCCCTTCGCCGGAGCAACCGGGTGGACGAAGGCCTCAGGCACCTGCTGGTCCGGTCCTTCCGAATCGCGGCCTGGGCCATGATCTTTGTCATGGTCCTATCGCAGTTCGGAATCGATGTCACGGCACTGCTCGCCGGACTTTCCATCGTCGGTATCGCCGTTGGTTTCGCGGCCAAGGACACGCTGGAGAACTTCATTTCCGGAATCGCCATCATGTTGGATAGACCCTTCCACGTCGGTGACTACCTGAACGTGGACGGGACCTACGGTCAGGTGCAGCAGATCACGCTCCGCTCCACCCGCCTCCGGACCGTGAACGATGAGATCATGGTGATGCCCAACATCGCGATGATCAACCAGAAGCTGGTCAATCACTCGCTGATGCAGTCGCTTCGCGTGGTCGTACCCTTCGGCATTGCTTACAAGGAGTACCCGGCGGAGGCCCGCGAGGTGGTGCTCGGCTTGTTCGAGGGCGATACCCGCCTTGACCCGGAACGTCCCCCCAGAGTCGTGGTCACCGAGATGGCGGACTCAGCCGTCAACCTCGAGGCACGCTTCTTCATCCTGAACCCCGGGTTGGAGGTTCCGATGAGGCTGGAGTACACCGAAAAGATTCGCGAGGCCCTGAGGGAGGCCAACATCGAGATTCCCTTTCCCCACCTGCAGATGTTCATCGATGGCGCCGATGGACTCCGGGATGTCCAATCCTCACCGACGGTTGACCCTGGGACCGGTTCGAAACCAGACAACGCGAGCTCATGAAGCGATTCCTGGCAGCCTGCATGATGGCCACACTCCCGATGATCGCCTCGGCGCAGGACGATGCGCCCAGACTCCGGGCCGAGATCCATGGTCCACGCGCCATTACGGTCGAGTGGGTCGGCACCGACCGCCCGGCGGCTGGATCCCTGCAGTTGACCGATGGGCAAGGCCAGGAAATCGGCATTGAGTCCGTTATACCCAACACGGCATCGAAATCCCTTCTTGTACCCGCGACACCCATCGATCCGATGCGGGTGTACTTCGTGATCGACCGTGAGCACGATTTGCGTGAACGCGCGCGTCGGGACCCCTGGTTTCGCACCCTCTACTCCAGCAAGCCGCTCGGAGCCAGCGTCACTGAGGACCGCAGGGAGACGGCCTTTCGCCTTTTCGCTCCCAGAGCAACGTCCGTCGTGCTCTACCTCTACCTCGGGCCTGATGATGAGGAGCCCGCCAAGGCCGTACCGATGGTTCGCGACCAGGACGGTGTCTGGGAGGTGGTGGAGCGCGGCGATCACCATGGCGTTTACTACGACTTTACCATCCACGGTCCGCCGGACCCCGGCAACTGGTTCTACGAGACGCACCCACAGCACGTGAGTGATCCGTATGCGCTGGTGAGCATGGATTCCTATGGCCGGAGTCGCGTTTGGGTGGATGGGCCTCCCCCGCCACCGGTGGTCGGCGGCCGCCCGGCGATGGAATCCGTCGTGGCATACGAGGTGCACGTACAGGATTTCACGGACCTGCTCCCGGTCGCCGAGGGAGAGGTTGGCAAGCTCCCGGCCATGCATCAGGCCGGCCTGACCAACGGGAATGGGGACCCCATCGGCATTGATTATCTGGAGGACCTCGGCGTCAACGTGGTCCATTTGATGCCGGTGCAGGAGTATCTCCACTATCCGGACGAAGACTGGCAGGCCGACATGGCCGATGATGCCTTTGCCCGGGACATGGCCATTGACCGTGAGAACTACCAGTGGGGCTACCGCACCACCCACGCATTCGCCGTGGAATCCCGGTTTCGCAGTGAGGGCCTGGAGCCCGGATCGGAGCGGCAGGAGTTCAAGGATCTGGTAGCTGCGTTCCACGAGCGAGGCATGGCCGTGATCATTGACGTGGTCCCCAACCACACCGGGGAGAACATGGACGGGAGACACCTCCTGTTCAACTTCAATGCAATTGACCTGCCGTACTACTACCGGACCGATGCCGACGTCAACCACATCGGGCCATTCGGGAACGAGGTCAAGACCGAGGATCGCCCGATGGTGCAGCGGTGGATTGTCGACCAGCTACGGCATTGGGTTGAGGAACTCGGCGTGGACGGCTTCCGGATTGACCTGGCCGGTCAGATCGATCAGCAGACGCTGATCCGGGTGATGGATGAGATGCCCGACGACATCATCATTTACGGCGAACCATGGATCGCGCCGAGTGACCCGGATGTCCGCGCCAACCCGGACTGGTCCTGGTACAAGGCCGATTCGCCGATCACCTTCTTTCAGGATGACGCACGCAACGCGTTCAAGGGCTCACCCTTCAGCCTCGAGGATCGCGGCTACGCGGGTGGCGATGCCTCGGCCCGGGATCGGGTCATGGCGGCGATAGCCAACGCCTACGACGAGGAGCCGAGCCCGAACAATGGGATCTCCTACCTGGACATCCACGACAACTGGGCCCTGGCAGACCGGTACGCGCTTGAGGACTACAACGGCCGGGAAGGCGTCGACGTCACGTCCATGCGCCTTGCCGCGGGCCTGCTCCTCACCTCACTCGGCCCCGTGGTCCTCCACGGCGGGACAGAGATGATGCGATCGAAAGGCCTCGCCCCCATGGAGGAATTCGAGCGACACATTGCCGGCGGCACCATCTACTTCAAGGGCCGTGGAGACACGTACAACGTGCGCGCGCCCAACCGCTTCGAGTGGGAACGGCTGGACGAACCGGCCATCCGTGACATGCGGGATCATTGGCGAGGCCTGATCGCACTTCGACTGGGCGACGCAGGACAGGTATTCCGGATTGCCGACCCTGCCGGAGACCACATCCAGTGGGTCACACCGGAAGATCCGGCCCTGCTGGGCTACGTCTTGGGCGGCCAGGTAGCGGTCGCCGTTAACGTCGGCGCCGAGGACGGTACGGTGTCCATGCGGCTTCCCGAAGGCTCGTGGACGCTGGTTTCAAACGGAATCTCCGTGGACCACGTCAACGGTGTCTCGGGAGCATACCCCATGCTGGAGGGCGGCGGACAGGACGTGACCGTCCCCGCGCGGACCATGTTCATCTGGGTAAAGCGCTAAAACCAGCCCTCAGCGGGCGTCGCGCTGTGGACTCAGCCCGCCGGCTCCCATTCGTAGGCGGTCCCGTTGACCACGTAGGTGGCGGTGATGGTCGCCGTGGGCTCAAGCGTCTTTGAGACGGAGCAGTATTTCCCCAGGCTGAGGTCAACCGCCCGTTTGACGCGATCCGGGTCCACCTCGCCATCGACCCGAAAGGTCACGTGGACCGCATTGAAAAGTGACGGCGCGACACCGTCGGGCTTGTCGCCACGGACCTCTATTCTCAGCGCGTCCACCTTTTGACGGCCCTTTCCGAGGATCGAAGCCAGGTCCACCCCGCTGCATCCGCCGAGTGAAATCAGCAGCAGTTGCATCGGACTCATGCCGAGCCCGACGCCGTCAGGCCGCGACGTGGCATCGTCCAGGTGCACCTGAATGCCCTGGGGATTCTCACCCACAAAATGGAACGTATCGTCGACGCGGTTGAGCGTTACTTCCAGTCTGGCCATCTAGGATTCGGTGGTTTCGGGCGCGAGGTCCCAGGTCCTGAGTTCGTTGAGCCACTCGTAGGCGGTCAGATCGTGATGAACGGGCGTCACAGAAACGTGGCCTGCATCCAGTGCGTCCAGATCCGTGTTGCCCCCTTCATCCAGGTTGACAAAGGTCCCGGCCATCCAGTAATACGGACGCTGGAAGGGATCCATGCGCTCGCTGTAGGCCTCTTCCCAACGGGACTTGGCCTGTCGGGTGACCTTGATGGATTTCATCTCATGGAGCGGCAAGTCCGGGACATTCACGTTAAGCAGAATGCCCGGCGGAAGGCCCCGCTCAAGGGTCATTTCAGCAACGCGTTGCGCAATGACCCCGCTGGGGCCGAAGTCGCCGCCGACCCAGCGGCAGTAAGAGACCGCTATCGCATCGATGCCGAGAATGGCGGCCTCCGTCGCGGCACTCACGGTACCGGAATAGATCACGTTGACCGCTGCATTCGGTCCCTGGTTGATGCCTGAAACCACCAGGTCCGGTTTCCGCGGGAGGAGTTTGTCAATGGCCAACTTGACGCAGTCGGCGGGGGTACCGGTAACCGCGTGGGCATCGATCTTTCCGTGGGGTCCACGGAAGGGCCAGGGATGGGCCCGCACCGGCTCACGCATGGTGATGGCATGGCCCACTGCACTTTGCTCCTGCAGCGGAGCCACCACGTGGACGTCGCCCAACTGGACGAGCGCGGCGGCCAGGGCGTGGATGCCCGGCGCGTCAATGCCGTCGTCATTGGAGATGAGGATCAGGGGTCGGCGTTTGCTCATCAATCAGTAGCTCTCGGACTCCGAGGGAAAGGAGCGGCCACGGACTTCCCCGATGTAGGACTTTACCGCATCCGTCATCCGGTCGGCCAGGTGTTCGAAACGCCTGACAAATCGCGGATTGAAGTCCATGGTCAGGCCCAGGGCATCATGGGTCACGAGTACCTGACCATCGCACCCGGCGCCGGCACCGATCCCGATGGTGGGGATGGACAGGCTGGCCGAAACCTCCTTGGCAAGCGGGGCAGGGATCTTCTCCAGGACCACGGCAAAGCAGCCGGCCTCTTCGAGGATTTTGGCGTCCTTTTTCAGGCGCTCTGCCTCCTCCTCCTCCCGTGCTCTGACCTGGTAGGTTCCGAAGCGGTAGATATGCTGGGGCGTCAGGCCCAGGTGGCCCATCACGGGCATCCCCGCCGATATAATGCGCTCGACGATGGGAGCAATCTTCTCGCCTCCCTCCATCTTCACCGCGTGCGCGCCGGCTTCCTTCATCACCCGGATGGCGGAGGCAAGCGCGCGGCGGGAGTTCCCCTGGTAGGAACCGAAGGGGAGGTCCACCACGACCAGCGCACGCGAGACGCCGCGTACCACGCACTGCGCGTGGTACACCATGTGATCAAGCGTGATCGGCAGGGTGGTCTCGTGCCCGGCCATGACGTTGGAGGCGGAATCCCCCACCAGAATCACGTCTACGCCGGCTCCATCGATCACTCTGGCCATGGTGAAGTCGTAGGCCGTCAGCATCGCAATGGGGATGCCGGACTGCTTCATGTCCTGCAGGGAGCGGGTCGTAACGCGCTTCAGCGATTCGACGTCATCAATGGCCTTGATTCGAGTACTCATTCAGGGAGACCGGACGAGCCGGGGAATGTGTGCGGGCAATATACCGAAGGGCCCCGAGCCACGTCCTCGGCCACATGGCCGGATTGGGCCGGTCCGGGCCAATCCGAACCGTCAGCCAACAGAAAGGGCGGGCCTCCCACAGGAAACCCGCCCTTCTCAAGCCTGACGATTCAGCGACAACGGCTAGTTGGAGGCCGTGTCTTCGTCGATCGAGATACCAAGCCGCGACGCGATGTC
>JABDJZ010000392.1 GCA_013003255.1 Rhodothermales bacterium | reverse complement strand
AGAAAAGAGGACAGTTTCAGCATGGGACCGCGGGCACCTTTGTTGCGTTGCAGACGCTCAGGAAGACGAATTGATTCTAACGATGGCCCTCCAATTGCCCGCTCGTCTGCTTGCAGTCGGCACGCTGATTCTCACCACGCTGTTCCTTTCCCCGGGACAGGTTCAGGCCCAGTCGATTCCCCACGGGGAAGCCGGCCACATTTGCGGGACGGACCTCAGTTCACCCGAATCACTGGAGGCGCTGGAAAACTTTCGCCGCGCCCGTGAGGCCGGCACGCTTGCCGTGGCCCGCAAGAGCGCATCCCCTCCTGAAATCGGGAGTCGCCAGGTGTTTCGCGTAAGTGAGGACAGTTGGATCGACGTGGAGTTCGAACTCATGGACAAGGAGGACGGACTCTACTACCTGTGGGTATCCGTGCATGAGCTTGATTCCGGGCGGATCACGGAGCAGGTCATCCAGGACCTCCGGACCGCGCTGGTCGAGGCCACGCCGGGCGGGGTCATCAACGAGAATGCCGGCGTCATCGCAAACAACGAGGTGGTTCTGGGCCCTCCGCCCGATTTTGACGGCGACGGTGTGACCGACGTCCTGATGTACGACATCGACCCGAATGACGATACGCCCGGTTCATTCATAGCGGGCTACGTGACATCGTCGGACATCAATCCAAACGCAGCGCCGGGGATCGGCAACCAGGCCGACGTGCTTTATCTGGACTCCAACCAGGGGATCAGCTCAGGTGCGACACCCTCTACCGCAGCCCACGAGTATGCCCACCTGATCCACTTCGCCACCGGATTCGACACCGACACCTTTATCTCGGAAGGCATTGCCGAGTATCTGACCGTGGTCAACGGGCTGGGCCGGAGCCGATATAACCACCTGGCCCTGCCCGGAGAGGCCTCGCTACCCCTGTTCAACTGGCGCTCCGGCAGCTCGGACGTGGTGCGTGACTACGCCAAGGCCGAGCTGTTCTTTCGGTACATCGGTGAGCAGTTCGGACCGGAAGCCGTATCGGCCATCGCAGGAAACCCGCACAAGGGAGCCGCAGGCATCGACTCGGTCCTGTCCAGCTATGGATCGGACCTGGCCACAGTGGTCGCGGATCACCACTCGGCAAACCTGGTGAATGACCGGCGCATCGACTTCCGTTTCGGGTACGGATCGGACGTGTCTTCCAGCGGCGTCCAGGCACACGTCGGCACCACCTACAGCGGTGCAGCGGCGACATCGACACCACCCTTCGCCGACGGAGAGACGCCGGCGCTTGAAAGCGGAGCCGCCAACTATGTGGAGTTTCGCAATGTGGCGGATCTGCGTCTGAGTTTTGACGCGGCCGCCGCCCCTGTCCTCCTGGATTCGGCGCGTGAGCGGATTGCCGCCCGTGCATTCCTTCAGGACGAACTGGGGGCCTACTCATACCGCGACATCGAGGCCCGGGAAGATCCTTACGTGATCGCCGGCAACTACTACAAGGTGCAAGTAGTGTTTGCGCACACCGTGCCGGGCAGTTCCGTGATCGTCCGGTATGACTACGGGGCGGATTGGGCTCCCTTTGGGCAGGCCACGCCTGTGGATGACGCCCCGGAACTGCCGCAGACGGTGGCGCTGGACCAGAACTTCCCCAACCCTTTCAACCCGTCAACTACCATCGGCTGGCAGCTGCCCGAATCAGGGGCCGTCACGATCCGCGTCTTTGACCAACTGGGACGCATGGTCGGGACCGTCGCCGACGGCCATTTTCCCGCAGGATCCCATGAAGCACGATTCGACGGGTCTCACCTGGCTTCGGGATCGTACCTGTACGTGCTGGACGCGGGCGGCCAACGGCTGACCCGGCAGTTCACGCTCCTCAAGTAGGCCGCATGCGAGCCGCCTGCCTATCGATTGCACTTCTGCTGGCCACGGCGGGCTGGGAGGTCGCAGCACAACCAGTTGCACCGGACTCATGGGGACTGGCGCCATCCAGGACGACTGACCACGTCCACCCTGGCCTCCGGCACAACGCGCCGTATTGCGGGACGCTGCTGGAGGCGCCGGAATTCCGGGAGGCGTACGAGCGGTGGGTGGCCAAGGGCCTGACCCGGGGCGCAAACGAAGGATCCAACGTCGCCGCCAAGTCCGCCTCTCCTCCGGATGTTGGTGACCGGCAGAACTTCTTCGTCTACATCTACGCCACCGGCAATTTCGTAGAGCGTGAGTTTGAGCTCCGGGACAAGACAGACCTCTATCACGCCTGGGTCGCTGTAGCTGACCTTGCGCAGCTGAGTGACTCCGAGTTGGAGGCCATCCGCAGGGCGATGATCAGCGAGACGCCCCAGGGGTCGGTTGATCCCGGACTCGGTGTGATGGCAAACAACCACGCGGTGTTCGGCAGCCCCCCGAACGTGGACGGAGACGGCATTGTGGACTTCCTGTTCTACGACATCGACAACCAGAACGTCGGTGGCTTCGTGCACCCGGGAGACCTGGACCGGGATTCAGGGGGCAACGGTCGTGACATTCTCCACCTTGATGTGCTGCAGTCGGTCTCCTTCCTGCCCCGGCTCATCGCGCACGAGTACACACACCTGATCCACTTCAACTACGAGTTCGACGTCGAGACCTTCATCTCGGAAGGCCTGGCCGAATTCGCGATGGTCGCCAACGGGTACACACAGGACAACTTCAGCTACCTGGGCTTCCCGACCGAACACAAGCGTCCCTTGTTCTCCTGGCGGGGTGTCGATGACCAGAACGGAGGGCGCGACTATGACCGCGGGCGCCTTTTCTTCAGCTACGTCGCTGAACGCGTGGGGCCCTTCAGTACGGGCGAAATGGTCCGCAATGATCGGAAGGGCGCTCCGGGTATCGACTCCATCCTGGTCCGGGAAGGGGTCGGCCTCGGCGAGGTCATTGAGGACTTCCACACCGCCAACTGGGTATTCGACACCGACGTGGCGGCGGAGTACGGCTACACGCGCAACTTCTCCGTGCCGCTCGCGCCCATCCCCGATGAGTACATAGACACGACTCAGGGCTCGTCAACGCCGGAACCCGACCCGGAGGATTCCCCCACGCTTGAGGGGGGTGCTGTCAATTATATCTACTTCACGGATCTGGCGGACCTGACGCTGAATTTCGATGCGTATGCGGCACCCGCGGTCGTCGCCATCACGCCATCCATTCTGGATGACTTTCGGTCTCGGCTCCGTGGTCGGGTCATCGCAACCCGGGATGACGGAACGGTGGAGTCTGTTGAGGTGCTTCCAAGCGCAGGCAACCACCTCATTCAGGGCAACTTTACCGACGTGGTCTTCATCGTGACCTCGGTGGACCCTTCCAAGACCACCCGGTACCAGATGGCGGCCGGTTGGCGGGACTTCGGCACCTCGCTGGATGTCGAGTCGGGTGCAGTTCCGGAGTCCTTCGCCATAGGCGGAATCTATCCAAACCCGGCCTCAACCCATTCCACGCTTCGCCTTGAGATGGAAACCCCGGCCGTGGCGAGCCTCTCGTTGTTTGACCCCCTGGGCAGGCGATTGCAGCACACAACCACCGGCCTCCTGGCATCCGGGCGTCACGAATTACCGGTCCAGTTGGACGGGATTCCCTCGGGCGCCTACCTGCTGGTGGTGGAGGTTGCCAACCGCCGTATCACCCGACCGGTGACGGTGGTCCGCTGAGACTGGCCAGCCGTCCGGTAAGAAGCTGACCTGACGGGCCGTCGTGCACAATCACCCGGCTCGCCGTCCTCAGTCTTCCAACAGCGGCGTATCCGGAAACGCACCGCGGACAAGCGACGCCACTTCAATGGCCTGTTGCTCGTTGTAGCGGTAGGTCAGGCTCTTGTGATTGAAGAGGTCCACGATGGTCCCGATGGCACAGAGTCCCCCGGTGAAGAAGTAGAGCAGCCCCATGCCAATCTGGCCGAGGTAGAACCGGTGCACACCGGCCACAACAAGGAATCCCAGCAGCGCTGTGACCAGGGTGATGTTGGCCTCCTTCCGGCGCTGCCGGTAGACGCGACTGAACTGTTCAGCCTGTTCTTCGGTCATGTCCTTGAACAGGGTGGCCACATGCAACTGCTCTTCATCCTGCAGTTCGGGCATGTACTTGATGATCTTCGACATCAGCGGGAGGTAAAGTCGGACGTCCTGAACAAACGCCACACGTGAGATGAGAGAATAAGAACGGCCGGCACTCCCAGGGGATGTGCCTTGAGGCTTTCGACAACTTCGCCGCGTGCCAGGAATCCGACGGCGTGCCCAAGACCACATCCAGGGCAGAAAGACAGATCCAGCCAGGCGCCTAGATGGTCAAAAGGGCACACAGTAAACCCACCTGTCGAAGCTGGGTCCATGAGAGCCACAGCCGTAAGGCCGGCAAGCCAGAAGGCGCCTTCCATCCGGGCTCGGGTCCTGGAGGCTGTATGGGCGGGAAGACCGATCACACGTGTTCTGACGCGCTGGGCGCATCGCGGGTTGCGACGGATGCCTGCAGGATGCGCAGCATCTCCGGCAACGTAGCAGTTCCTGGAGGTCGAATTCTGAGGAGTTCGCAGCCCGCCAGTCCGAGCATGCGCTCCTTCACGCGGTCCCGTGAACGGGCCCCGGGATCATCGTGCCACGGACTGTCCAACTCAATGAAGTGGGTCGCCTGCCAGGGCTCATCAGCCTGGAATACCACCAGATCAATGAGTACCCGAAAGAACAGGTCAGACTCCGAGGCTGACAACAGCCCCTGGATCGACTCGAACGAGACGGCAGCGTGCAGCGCCGCATTGGGTACCAGGATGCTCGCCGGAAATAGACGCCGCGCGGCCTGGTACAGGACGGACTCCTGACGAGACCGGAAGATTGCGCGCCTTCCATCCACGCGGGAAGCCGCCTCGACGCGGGTTATGCGCCCTCCATGGAGGTCCTCGGTTCTCGTGGCGCCAGCCGCCTCGAACTGACTGAGAACCCCTCGACACGCATCGGCCTCGGGCCTGAACCGGGCGAATCGGACCGCTCGGGCCGGGTTGGAAAGGTGGCGATTCACCAGGCCCTCGGCCATCATGTCCAGCGTCTCCTCCGGCAACGGGAGAAAGCCGGCCCGGTCCAGCAAGAGGGCACGTTCGAGAACTTCGTCGCTGAGTTCGGACGGCAGATCCCGGATGCGGGCGGAGAGCGTCTCCGCCACGAGATGGCGCGCCTTTCCGCTCACGGCATCTGAATCGTGCCGGATGGTATGCACACACTCCAGTACGACGCTCCAGGCGGGCTCGGCCAGAGCGGCGAAGAGCTTTTCCACCGGGGAGCGTTGAACGGTCATAGATCTGTGTCAGCCACTGTTGTCCACCTTGGGGCGGGCAAGTATCTTCCGGCCCACAGCAGAGAATAAGAACCGATCTCCCAATGCCCTACGTCGTTACCGAGGCCTGCATCAACTGCAAGCACACGGACTGTGTCGAGGTATGTCCCGTAGACTGCTTCTACGAAGGACCAAATTTCCTCGTCATCCACCCCGACGAGTGCATCGACTGCAACGCGTGCGTTCCCGTCTGCCCGGTCGAGGCCATTTACGCGGACGACGAGCTGCCGGAGGAGATGGCCCACTACTCGGAGTGGAACGCGTACTTGGCCGAGCAGTGGTCAGCCCTGGGCAAGAACATCACCGATAAGGCAGACCCACTCCCCGATGCAGAGGAGTGGGCCACCAAAGAGAAAACCGAGCAGGATATCCTGACCTGGGAAGGCGCAGGAGAGTAGGCTTAGACCTCCAGGGCCTCAAGCAGTGCGCGGTCTCCCATGGAGACTTCGCGGTAGGACTTCACGTCCACGGGCACTTCAACCTTGGTCTGGGAAATCTTTCCGGACAGGGTCTTCTTGTAGAGGACGCCGGAGAACGTCACTGACTCCTCCTCGACAAGTGACTCGAGCTCTGTGGATTCGCCATCAGGTCCGAAGAACACACCGCGATACGTCTCTCCAAGCGCCGTGCGCTGTCGGAAGAGGTAGCCAGAGCCTTCAATGTCGCCGAGTGTTGCTTCCTGATGGGCGTATAGAGCCATTGCGTCGAGGTAGAGATAGATGAGACAGACACATTCAACGGGATAATGACCGTTATTGTTTCAGCGCGCGACCGTAACCGTCTCAAATTGTACTGCACCGCCTGCATCCAGCCTGAGCAGATACACGCCCGAAGCCAGCCCATCCGCCTGCAGCGTCGCGGCGTGGGTGCCGGCATCCCGGCTTCCTGAATCCACTACCGCGACCCGTCTGCCCAGCATGTCGTACAGGGTCAGTTCAACCGTTGACATGGCCGGAAGCGAGTAGGTGATCCGGGTGCTGTTGCTGAAGGGATCGGGATAGTTCGCGTGGAGGACCGTCTCTCCCGGCAACTCAAACGCTGCATCATCCGACTCCTGGGTGAATGCAGCGTCAAACACCCGCCATTCCGTGAAGTCGCTGTTGCCTCGTGCCTGCAGTCGGATCTGCACAATCTCGCCGCCCATGAGCGAGAGATCGAGTTCGTCCTCGCGGACGGATGCCGAGCCGCGAAAGGCCCCTTCGGACTCGAAAGTGCTGCCATACCCGCCGACAGGTTCGGCAAGGGCCCAGGTGGCCCCGCCATCCCGACTGACCTGAAATTGACCGGCCGAATCAACACCGAATCGGTAGGCATGCTGCACCGTGAAGCGCGCATTGGCTCCATTCGCGGCCACCGTGATGGGTTGCATGACCAGCCCGCCCAGTTGCATGCCGGATCCGGTCCAGCCGGCTTCGCCCCGCCGCCACCCGTCTCCTCCGGTAGCGGTGGCCAGCAGTGGCAACGACTGGGCCAGGCGCAGATTGATACGGTAGCCCGTCGTTCCATCACCGGGATACTCCCGCTCATTGCCATCGACATCCCGAAGGCGGATTCGCCAGTCCACGCGATCGCCCGGTGCAGTTTCACCAGGAGCGGGAATCATGCCCGTGTACACGGCCAGCGAGGTCATCGATTGGACCATTCGCGCCGTTCCGCTCACGTTGCCTGCCGCACCGGTATAGTCATACTCTATCCAGGCATCGGAAACGCCTACATCATCGGCTACGCGGATCGTCGTGACGGGTAGCGTGAGACCTGCAGGCGCCGTGGTCACGCGCTCCGGGGTGCTGACCACCTCGGGGAGTCCGGAGCCGTCGGGAAGGGCATTCGAAATGACAATGTCATCGATCAGCCAACCGGCAAAGAACTCGGCCTGTTCGGAGTTGGTGGCATCGGTCCCGAAGTCGAACCGGATTCGAACGTTGGACGTGGCAGGGAGCGGAAATACAGCGCGACGCCACCCGTGGCTGAAGCCGCCGAAAGCGGCCTGACCGGAAAGCGGATTGTCCGGGCCTCCTATGATCGACCCCGTGTATCCGTCCTGCGGCGTCAGTAGGTCCCAGGAAGCGCCCGAATCCAGTGAGATCTTGACGTTGCCACCGTCCCAGAGAACATCGCCGGAGGATCCGGAGGGATCTGCGCGGCCATCATGTTCGGTGTCGAACCAGTGCCAAAACACGAGGAACGGCTCCCCTGCACCCTGCAGGTTGGAAGCGGGGAGCTCCAGCGTTGAGAGTCCGGCGGTCGGTGGGTACACGCCTCCCGGGACGGTCCCCCAGACCTCGGCGCCGGAAGGTGCCGTACGGGTTCCGAACGCTGCGGAGCCCGCCTGAAAGAGTCCCGTGGTCTGAACCGCGGTTGCCGCATCCGCTGCCGCGAAGCTCCGCAGAACTCCGCTGCCACTTACCTCGAACGTGTAGGGCCCCAGCCGGGTGCGGTTTGATGACCGAGCCCGGTCATGCACGGTGATTGTATAGATCACCGTCGTTCCGACGGCCACCTCGGACGCATCGATGGGGAATTCCGCCTGCCAACTGTTCTCGTCCTGAGTCAGGGCGAAGGAACCCTGTGCATCCGTATTGCCGGGAATCGAAATCGTGTAGTCCACGACGGCGTCCCTAACTCCCAGGTTATCCGTGATCTGAGCGTCGATTCTCGGTGGCCACTGGGCCAGCGAGAGCCCGGACACCGGGGTGTGGATCACCGCAGGAGCCTCGGTATCGGGCCCTACCTCAAAGGAATACGCCTCATCGGGCGCGTTTGCGGGGACCAGGGTCTGCCTCCCGTCCGCATCAGTGGCGCGAATGAAGTAGGACACGGAGCCTGATCCAGCAGGCAGCGGGATGTCGCCCGTATAGCTGCCCGCGGAGGATTCGGTCAGGATCTGCGTGGAATACGGGCCCGTCCCGTGGCGCCACTGGACCTCGACCCGGTCCAGCGTTCCGCCGACGGCCCTGGCCTGCACCTGCACCGTTGCCGTGCCGCCTGCGTCCTCGCTTGCCGGTAGCGCAGCGTGCGTCACGATGGGACCGAACTGCCCGGCACTCACCAGCCCACGCGCGTCGAACCGATCTATCAACACCTCAACGTGGGCACCGTCGTAGTGGTCAATGTCTGCCTGGATAACGGCTTCCGCGGCATCAGCAAACGTCACCGGAGAGGTCAGGTAGCGATGGGAAAGCAGGTTCAGACGGTCCGTTATCTCGCGGCCCAGGTCCGAATACACCTCCATCATCACGGTGCCCCAGAGACGACCGTCGTTGTGGACCGAGCAGCCGGATGAAGAGCCGCCGTCCGAACAGGTGTCGTCCGGGTAGCGGCCAGCGAAATCAAGCCGCCTGCCGGGCCAAACTGACCCGATGCCGCTGTCCCAGCGAAACACTTCCTCCCAATCGTCGCGGGCCAACGCACCGGCCTCCATCATCTCACGCTGGTAGGACATGGCCCAGTAATCGGACCAACCCTCATGAAGGGCCTGGCCCTCCAGCGTGCCCCGCAGACCGGGCGCACCGCCTTCCAGAATCGCGTGGGCGTACTCGTGCAGCACAACGGCAACGTCTTCGCCATCATCCACGCCGCCGGTCCCGAAGAAGAGGAAGCGCTGGCTGGCCAGCCAACCGGAATCATCAGACGCGGTCCCCTGCGGATTTACCGGGACAGGAGCGTGACTCTGTATGTCTGAAAACCCCAGCGACTGCATGTAGCGCTGGTTCTCGTCAATGTGGTAGTACACGTTGACGGCCTCGAATCCGGATTGCGACCGGTCATACAGAAACAGGCCATCCGATTCCGAGGGAGGCGTGTAGACGTCCACCCCGCCGGTATTTCGACCAACTATGGCCAGGTATGGACCCTCAAGCCGAACGGTCCCGTCGGCTGCCCGGGTGACGTCTCTCAGCGTCACCGTCTTCATCTGGGCGTCGATCTCGGGTGTCGTGGCGTCTCCGTTGTCGGAGTACGGAGAACCGTAGTCTGCTCCGGAGGTGGCCAGCGGGTCCGGATCGAACACCGTGCCGGTGGCATCAATGGACCCAGCGGCAGAGGCCCGGGTTGTGGCGGCGGGCAAATCCAGACGAGGCGCCAGGGTGGCCCAGCCGTCGAGCGACCGGCCGGTACGACGCACCGTCTGGTCCTCGAGGTGCAGAATCCGGGAATCTTGCGCGTCGACCAGGACCTCGTATTCGCCGATCGGTGCATCGGACCAAACCATGGTGCGCCAGGCAAGAGTTGCCTCCCGGTCCGAATTCGTCGCCGTGCCCGGCACGATCACCAGCTCGGGGCTGGAGGCGGTCACGGCGGTGGACCCCGGCGTCATCGGAGACTGCCCGATGGCGGCCTCCACAGCAGCCCGCGAACGGTTGCGCGCCTGGCTGGCGTCCACCAAAGGGCGAGATGCCGCGAGCGCCACATCCGGCTCGTAGCCGCTGATGACCATCGTCACGCGCTCCTCTTCATCCAGGCTGACCCGGACGGTGCGATTCCAGACCGGGACACCCTCCACCACCTGGCGATACAGCAGGTGCATGGAGGAGCCAAGGACGGAGCTGTCTACCAGTTCGAGTTCGCCCGAATCCCAGCCGAAACGTGGCGCCAGGACTTCCTCAGGCGATGCACCACGCGTTTCGAGCGAGAGCCGATACATGGCTCGGGGAACGGCCCTGCCGTCTGCTGTCACACGGGTGTGGCCTATGCGAACCGTGGGTTCCCCCGACCGCAATACCGGGGGGGTGTCCTGTGCCGTAACCCCTTGCGGGACGGCCAGGAGGAGGCCAAACAGTACGAGTTGCCAGGGGTGAACCCTAGACCACGCCTGCGATGTCGTCCAGGCGATCCAGTTTCTCCCAGGCGAATTCCTCACGTCCGAAATGTCCATATGCGGCGGTTGGTCGGAAGACTGGCTTTCTCAGCTCCAGCGAACGAATGATGGCTGCCGGTCTCAGGTCAAATACCGACTGCACAATCCGTTCCATTTCCGAATCGCCGACCTTGCCAGTGCCATTGGTTTCCACCCGGACGGAAACCGGCTGGGCCACCCCGATGGCGTAGGCCAACTGCACTTCGGCCTCGTCTGCGAGACCGGCCGCCACGAGGTGCTTCGCAACGTGTCGCGCGGCGTAGGCTGCGCTGCGATCCACCTTGGTGGAGTCCTTGCCACTGAAGGCACCGCCGCCATGGGCGCCCTTTCCGCCGTAGGTGTCGACGATGATCTTGCGCCCTGTCAGCCCCGCGTCGCCGTGGGGGCCGCCGATCACGAAGCGGCCGGTGGGGTTCACATGGAGGATCAGGTCATCATCCAGCATGGAGGCCGGGATGACCTTCGGAATCAGGTGCTCCCGAACATCCTTCTTGATCTGCGCCAGCGTGACGTCTTCCGAGTGCTGCGTGGAGACCACGACCGTGTGCACACGCTTGGGGGTGCGGTTGTCGTCCTCATACTCGATGGTCACCTGACTCTTGGAGTCCGGACGCAGGTACGGCATCGGCGAATTCTGCTGCTTCCGGATTCCCGCCAGCTCCCGTACCAATCCGTGCGAGTAGCTGATGGCCATCGGCATCAGGGACTCGGTCTCGCGACATGCGTAGCCGAACATCATGCCCTGGTCGCCGGCGCCCTGGTCTTCGTGAAGACCTGCGCCTTCATCCACACCCTGTGCAATGTCCGGGCTCTGTTCGTGGATGGAACTCAGCACGCCACAGGACTCTGCGTCGAAACGGAGTCTGGGGTCGGTATAGCCGATATCACGGATAACACCGCGGATGATCTCCTGCACGTCTACATAGGACTCGGTGCGAACCTCTCCGGCAACAACCACGAGTCCCGTAGTGACCAGGGTTTCGACTGCCGAACGGCTGTTCGGGTCATCAGTCAGGAGCGCATCCAGAATCGCATCACTGATCTGGTCGGCTACCTTGTCGGGATGCCCTTCGGATACGGATTCTGACGTGAACAGGTGCGGCATGTCTTTTTCGAAACGACTGGAATGGAGCAATTTGAGCCGCGTGCAACGCAGGCCGAAGCGGTTTCGTTTCGAGGGGAATTTGTGGAGATCAATCCCGGTCTTTTCGCGCTAGAATCAGCGTGCAATTGCGAATTGAGAGCCCTCCAGTTACTTTAAAGGTCTGTGTGGTTCCAGTGATTCGGGAACCGAGGAACACGTGCCCTGTAGGGCGCACGCTTGCCCGTATTAGCAATCCAGACATACCTCATGGCCAACGATATCGCTGCCAAGGTCAAGGCTATCATCGTCGACAAACTCGGCGTTGATGAAGACGACATCACGAACGACGCATCATTCACGAATGACCTCGGCGCGGACTCCCTCGACACCGTTGAGCTCATCATGGAGTTCGAGAAGGAGTTTGACCTGACGATTCCGGACGAGGAAGCCGAGAAAATCGCCACGGTTGGCGACGCGGTTTCCTTCATCCAGGAAAAGGCCGGGTAACGCTCGGTCCGGTTCTGCTACAGAACTGACAAATTGGTCTTTTGATGACGAGCAAGTCCCGTCGAGTCGTCGTCACCGGAATGGGGGCACTAACCCCTATCGGGCTTTCGCCCGATGCGTTCTGGGACGCGATGATGCGAGGTGAGAGTGGCGCAGCCCCGATCACCTATTTCGATACCGAGCCCTACAACACCCAGTTCGCCTGCGAGTTGAAGGGGTTCGATGTCCACGATTTCCTGGACCGCAAGGCCGCCAGGAGAATGGACCGCTTCTGTCAATACGCGATGGCCGTTGCGGACCAGTGCATTGCGGACGCGGGCATCAAATCGGACGAACTCGACGAGGACGTCAAGGACCGCATTGCCGTGATTTTCGGGTCCGGCATTGGCGGCATGAAGACCTTTCATGAGCAGACGGCCGCCTACGAAAGCGGTGGGCCGCGCCGCCTGTCTCCGTTCTTCATTCCGATGCTCATCTCGGACATCGCGCCCGGCCAGATCTCGATCCGGCACGGTTTCCGGGGACCCAACTACTGTGTGGTGTCAGCCTGCGCCACCGGAAACAACAACATCGGCGATGCCGTGATGTTGATCCAGGCAGACCACGCCGATGCCGCCGTTTGTGGTGGCGCGGAGGCGTCGGTCACGGAGCTGGGTGTCGGCGGATTCAACGCGCTCAAGGCACTTTCCACGCGGAATGACTCGCCTGCAACGGCCAGCAGACCGTTTGACAAGACCCGGGACGGATTTGTCCTTGGTGAGGGCGCCGGAGCGCTGTACGTGGAGGAACTCGAGCACGCCAAGGCGCGCGGAGCCAGGATCCACGCAGAGATCGTAGGTATCGGCATGAGCGCCGATGCGTACCACATTACCGCTCCGGATCCGGAAGGCCGTGGAGCCCGAGGTGCCATGATGGCTGCCCTCCGCGATGCGGGCCTGGCACCTTCTGACGTCGACTACCTGAACATGCACGGAACGTCCACCCCGTTGGGTGACGTGGCAGAAACCAACGCCATCAAGACCGTCTTCGGTGCACACGCTTACGAGATGAACGTCTCCTCTACCAAGAGCATGACGGGTCACCTCCTGGGCGCGGCGGGTGCTGTGGAAGCCATCGCAGCGCTCGGTGCCATCAAGCACAACCGGGTGCCGCCGACCATCAACTTTGAGACGCCCGACCCCGATTGTGACTTGAACTACACGTTCAACACGCCGCAGGATCGCTCCGTCAAGGTGGCGATGAGCAACGCATTCGGGTTCGGAGGCCACAACACGTCGGTCATTTTCCGCGAGTACGCGGACTAGCGAAACACGATTTCGCTGACCGCTTCGGAGCCGAGTGCATCGTTCAGTCGCTCCCTCCATTCTGCACGCTGCGCGTGGAGCGCGTGACGCCAGGTTGCATCGGTCAGGTAGACCGTAAGGGTTCCCCCGTGCATGCGAACGCGCCGCGTAACGCGGCCTGCCTGAGGTCCCACGACCTGCTTCCAGGTCTCCTCGACCTTTGCCTCATCGAGCCGACCCGCCAGTCCCAGGTCATCGACCAGGTCTGACAGAAGGGATCCCAGTTGTGATGGTCGTTTGAATCGCGACATCGAGGCGTTGGACGAGACCTCAAGGTACGACGGGAAGCCCGGATCCGTTGTGCGTGCCCAAAGGCCTCACACTTACTCCGACGCCTCACCCATACCCGATTCCGGCGTCTTGCTGCCTGGCCGGCGCTCGATGGGTGGCCGATCTGCAGCGCTGTCCTCAACCTTGACCGGCAGCACGAAGCTGAAGGTACTGCCCCGTTCCGGGTTGACCTGCGCCTCGGCGCGGCCGCCGTGCAGTTCGACTATCTGCTTCACGATGGACAGACCAAGACCTGTGGACGTCTCTCCACCTGTTGGCCGCGCAGACAGCTTCTGGAACTTGCCGAAGACCCGCTTGAGATCCTCTTCCGTCAGCCCGGGGCCTTCATCGCGTACAGAGAAGTGCAGTTCATTACCGCGCCGCTTCAGGTTGACATAGATGCTGGACTGCAGCGGCGAATACTTGATGGCGTTCGACACCAGGTTGTCCATCGCCTCGCGCACACGCTCGGAATCAATGGGTACCATGCACGCCTCGGGATCATCCAGCTGGGTGTGAATCACCTGGCCTTTGCGGTCTGCGATGCGCACGTTGCGTTCCACCACGCGTTCGGCCAGTTCCGCCAGGTTGTACGGCTGACGGTCCACGTTGAGCGTGCCCCCTTCCATCGCAGCTGAATCCAGCAGCTGGGAAATCAGGGCCAACATGTCGTTACTCGAGTCGAAGATCATGTCGAGCAGTTCCAGCTGGTGGCTCTGATCACTCTCCTCGCGCAGGATTCGGGCGAACTCACGGATGGCCGTGAGGGGATTCTTCATGTCGTGCGACGCGATCGACAGCAGCTGCGACTTCATCTCGCTGGCTTGACGCAGTGCCGCGTTCGATGACAGTAGTTCAGAGTTGAGGCTCTCAAGGCTGGACTTCTGATCCTGCACCCGAACCAGGTTTTCCACCCGGGCAAGCAGCTCGCGGGCGCTGAACGGCTTGGCGACGTAGTCGTCCGCACCGGCTTCGAGGCCCTCAATCTTGTCCTCAGGCGTTGCCTTCGAGGTGACCAGGACCACCGGAGTCTCTCGGATGTCTTCGTCCGCCCGAATGGAACGACACAGATCAAATCCGTTCATCTGCGGCATCATCACGTCGGAGACAATCAGGTCCGGCCGGACGGCCTTGGCCTTCTTGAGTCCGTCCTTGCCATCAACGGCGGTCACTACCTCGTATCGCTTGTTGAGGCAGAGCGCTACGTATTCGCGGATATCCGGACTGTCATCAACAACAAGCACAAGATGCTGCTTGACGATCTCTTCCCCGTTCTCGTCGGACTCCTCAGGGACAGACTCCTCGAAGACGGACATCTCCATCATCGGACCGCGCTCGGCGGGCTCAGCGGCATAGCCATCCACGATGACTTCATGCGCACCAAGCAGGACCGGATCGGTGGGGAGGACCACGGTGAACACCGTACCTACGTCGATGACGCTCTCTACTTCTATCGTTCCGCCGTGGAGCTCGACCAGTTCCTTCACGAGGGCCAGGCCGATGCCTGTTCCTTCCTGAACCTTGGAGACCGTGCCATCCACCTGGTGGAAGCGGTCAAAGATGTGGGCCAGGTCAGCGGCAGGAATTCCCTGCCCGCTGTCACGCACGCGGATTGACACGGCAGGGATCTCTTTCCCTTCGTGCTTGATCACGGCGTCCTTCATGGATACCCCGATCGATCCTCCGTCAGGCGTGAACTTGACGGCGTTGGAGAGCAGGTTGAAGAAGACCTTCTCGAGTCCAAGTGGATCGAAGAGGAACTCCTCAACGGAGGAGCCGGCCTTGAACTCCAGGTTCAGCCCCTTCTTCTCGGCAAACGGCGTGAACGAATACACGATGCCCTCGACGAGGTCCGTCAGCGACCCGTCCATCACCTTGAGCTTCATCCGACCGGACTCCAGCTTGGAGAGGTCCAGTAGCTGATTGATAAGGCGAAGGAGTCTGCGGGAGTTTCTGAGCATCACCTCGACCTGGCGACGCATGTCCGGTGTGATGTCGCCGTACTCGCCGAGCAGGGCGTTCTCCATCGGACCGATGTT